>CBDUEX010000128.1:0-5414 GCA_965366305.1 uncultured Bacteroidia bacterium
ATACCCCAATTCACACCTGATTGGTGATGATCTCCTGCAGCTTTTGCATAAATAAAAGTTGTGGTGGCTCCTGTTGACCAAGAGTAATTTATTCCAGATTGTGAAGCAACTTCAATTTTCACGCTGTCTCCAGGACAAATAGTACGTGTAGCATTACCAATAATAAACGAAGAAGGTGCTGCCTTTACATTCATAAAAACAGTATCAGGTAAAGAGAACCCTTTAGCATTTTTAGAAACAAGTATTGCATACTTCGCACCTGGTGCAGTAAATAAAACACTTGGGTTTTGTGCAGTAGAACTATTTGGTGTTGCACCTGGTATTGTCCATTGCCAACTTGTGGCATTATTGGTTGAACTCCCACTTAAACTGACCGCTGAGGCCTGGCATGGAGTGGAATTTGATGTTCCTGCTGTTGCTTCAGGTAATAGCGAAGATGGAGCAATTTTAAACTCTTTGGCGATTATAATATCTCCACTTGTATTTGAATTACTATTGGTAGCATTAATAATGCTATAAATGGTAATCGTATCTTTATTTGTCGATGGTGCTGTCCATTCAAATGTCCAACTAATTGAATCGGTACCAGAATTTCCGCTACTTGTATGTCGAGCGTAACTTCTAGTTGCACCACTTATTGATGCTGTTGTGATTCCAACTCTGCTATTTGTATTGTTAAAGCTACCAGCCATAGCATTGTTATTATCCAATGCTGTTAATTGGAAACCAAATTTCGACTTCCCAGAATGCTTGTATTTAAGCGTTATTGTGTAAGTAGAATCTGGTATATAACCGTTTCCAGTAAAGTTTCCTGAGAATGAGATATTACTAAAATTTGTTCCTGATGTTTGCAATGTTCCCGAATGACACTGGGTACAATTGTTTTCACCTGGAGCGTTGGTATTCCCTCCAGAAGGACCGCCACTATTAGTTAAAGAAACTACGGAAATACATACCATAGCAAAAATTGCAATACTCGTCAGAAAGCGTTTAGGAGTAAAGGTTTTTATCATAAAATTTATTTGGTTATAAAGTTCAAAAATTAAATATTAGAATTAGAGTTTTGTCACAAAGTTTGTTAATGACTTTTTTATGACTTCTTTTGATTGGCACGTACAATTTTTTCAAGGTAATCCCACTCCTCTTGCGTAATCGCCTCCATTTGATTAAACTGTCCTGCTCCTTGTAGCCATTCACCTCCATCTATCGTAACTACTTCTCCATTAATGTATGCAGAGTAGTCGGACATTAAATATGCGGCTAGGTTAGCTAACTCTTGATGTTCTCCAACTCGTTTTAAAGGAATGCGATTTTCTAGATTCACCTTATCGCTCATTTCTTTAGGAAAGAGTCTATCCCACGCCCCTTTGGTTGGAAATGGTCCTGGAGCTATTGCATTATGTCTCATTCCGTATTTTGCCCATTCTACCGCCAATGATCGGGTCATTGCAAGCACACCTGCTTTTGCTGTTGCTGAGGGAACTACAAATCCGCTTCCTGTAGAAGCATAAGTGGTTACGATGTTGAGGACGTTTGCTTCAATTTTATTTTCAATCCAATATTTGCCGCTGCTCAACGTACAGTTTTTACTTCCTTTCAAAACGATATCGATAATAATATCCCATGCTCTATGGCTTAATCGCTCTGTTGGACTAATAAAGTTTCCAGCAGCGTTGTTCACTAGCCCATTGAAACTTCCAAAATGATCTACTATTTGTTTTACAGCTTCATCAACCTCGTTACTTTCTCGTACATCACAAACTACAGGAAAAACATGTGTTTTTGAAATTTCTTCTGTTGCTTCAATTAGTTTTTCTTCTCTCCTTCCAGAAATAGCAACCTTGGCTCCTAGCTCCACAAAGTACTTCACCATCGATTTTCCTAATCCGGTTCCGCCACCTGTTACCCATATTACTTTGCCCTCTAACGAGCCTTCCTTTAACATCGATTGTGAATATTTTGCCATGCAGAGCAAATTTAAACTTATGCGTTAAGAATTAGCGAAATGCCTATTAAATGTTAATCACTTCTTTAATGAATGTTGCATCATATTCTCTACCAGAACTGATTCTGCCTGCTTTTCACTTTTAATTTTGATGAAGCTGCCATCTCCTTTAGAGGCTAATCGTTCTAAAAATGAAAGGGCCAATTTAGATTTACCAAAACCAATTGCAGAAAGCATAATTTCATTGTCTCTGGATTGTTTTGCAACATTTCTTAAAAGTTTGTTCTCATTAAATCCTTTTGAATTAAATACACCATCACTCGCCAGAATAATCTCATTATTTCCTTCTGATATAAAATTGGTTAATGCAATCTCATAAGCCATATCTAAGCCTTCCTTGCCGTAAGACTGACCTTGGGCACGAAGTTGCTGAACAGCTTCTTTTAGTGCTGCTTTATTCGCCCCTGACATCCCATCTACCAACACTTTAGCTTTGGTAGAATAAGTGATAATCGTAACCTTATCTTCGGGTCGTAAAACTGCTATCATTTGATACATACTGTACTTCAACAATGGCAACTTGTCTTCGTGTTTCATACTTCCAGAAATGTCAATTAAAAAAACCAAGTGGTTGTATGCATATTTCACATTGCTTAATGTTCCATCATCCGCAAAATCTTGCGAATCTACTAGAGATATTATAGGCTCAGAAACTATCTCTACTAGAGGTGTATCAACAACTTCTGTTATTTGTACTTCTGCAACCTCTTCCTCAACAGTTTCTACTTCACTCGTTTCAATTTCCTCTTCCTCCTCCGTTTCAATAACCTCTTCTTCATTTACTACAACAGCCGAAAAATCGAATTCATCTTCAATTTCATCAACCTTTTCACGATTTAGTTCAATTACTGTTTCTTCCGTATTTCTTGCGATATACAATTCCTCTCGAGCAATCTTATACTCTTCATGATCGACGATAAACTGATAGAAATCTGGTTTCTCACGTTTTAGACTTACTACTGAATTATCACTTATAAAAGCCTCTTTACTGTATTTTGTCTTAATGGTTATTTCGAAATCAGATATGGGCTCTTTTGTTTCCGCATCAATTACCCGAATAGTATGAATGAATTGAGGATTTTCTGCAAGCCTGCTATTGTCTATTCTTGGGCAAACAGTGAACGCATCTGGATGGAACGATTGAATATTGCCACTAAGAGTAAATTTAATTGGACTGTTTTGAGTACTTACATACACATCCACTTCTCGAGTAAACCTACCAAATTCTTCAGTAAAATATTGAATACTGATGTTCGTAGTTTCTCCTGGACTCAGCTTATCCTTTCCATATTTCACTAATACATCGTATTGATACGCAATGGGTAAAAACAGCTGTTCTTTCCCCGAAGTATTGGTATACGACACTTCAAAAATTGGATTATTCCATTGTTTCACCTTACCAAAATCTTGATAGGTTCGCGGTACTCTTTGACCAAATACTGCGGTCAATAAAAGTAGAAATATGCTCAATGAAAATAATCTCATAAAATAGAATAACGAAAAAAGCGTTTTTTAATTTTAGAATTGCAAATCAAATGCCATACATGGTATTTCATACAATTGTTACCAACTTTATAGGCAAAGGCTAAAGATTGATCAACTATTACAAAATATTAGACCTCGATAATTACGCTTCTCTTCAGGAAGTTAAGACCGCTTATAAGGATAAAATAAGAATTTATCATCCAGACATTAATCCAAGTGAAGAAGCTGAAGACATAGCTAAATTGCTTAACGTTGCTAAGGACCATCTGGGCACCGCAGCTAAGAAGTCTCAGTACGATAGACAATTAAAGATTGCCTACTTAGCAGAAATTTCAAGATTAAGTAATCAAGTAAATATTTCGCAACAAGATGGCAGAAGTTTTTGGCAAAACTTATCGCAAAGCGAACGAAAAAAAAGATCAGAAGAAGCAAAAGCTATTCGAGCTAAACAAGCCTATCAAGCTTCATTAATCAAGTTTCCATTGGCGTATCGTTTCATTGGAAGTATTTTACTCATGCTATGGGGATTACAAGTTTTCTACAGCAATTACTTTTTAATGTATCCTGGTTATGAGTCTGTTAAGATTGCTTTTGGTATTATGCTGTTCATAGCTGGTGTTGCAACCACTACAAATGAATTCTACAAGCATTATTCGTATAAAGCCCTCGACAATTACATTGGAATAAACTATAGCAACATTGCTCGATTCTTTTTCTTCCTGAGTATTCCTGTTGGCATATTCCTGGTTATTAATTTAAACCAATATCGCAAAGACTACTTATTAAAAAACCACTTTGAATATTACCAAGCTTCTATTCAAAAAGAATTAACTCGTGGAGGGAAAACGGTATATCGCTACACTATAGATGGGAAAACATACTACAAAAGCACACGTGGTGTGAAACACGGCTATATAAAAGTTGGGAGAGATAAGATGTTAATTATTTATGCCAAGTCTGATCCAAAGATTGCTAGACCTGTAGCACCTGATGAGGTATATTCCTTACCTCGGCAGCTTTAGATTTTTAAGATAAATCGCAGATTAATTCTTCTACCGGTTAAATAGTTAGGAACGCCGTATACATTGTTAGAGAAATCTTTGATAAGTATATATGATATCGTATTATTTACCTGCAAAAGATTAAATATTTCTAAACTAGCCCAAAGAGATTCAGCTCCATTCAACCACTTAGGTCTTCTTTCGGAGTTTGCATCAACTAACACCTTCGAAAAACCGATGTCCACTCTTCGGTATGGAGGAATGGTAAAGCCTTCTTTATATCTATTTTTTCCATCAAAGAAGAAGGGCACTCTCGATCCAAATACTAAACCTAGATTCATCTTATAACTTGGATTACTTTCCAATTCATCTTGAAACAAGATAGAAAAATTAACTCGTTCGTCTGTTGGTCGTCTTAACCATTCGCTAAGTTGTTCGTTACCATTCTCGTCGGTATAATAAATTCTCTCTTTTGTTTGAAGCAATGAAAAATTGAACCAACTTTCTATGCCTTCAATAAACTCTCCATTTACACGAGCATCAAAACCAGCAGCATATCCTTGCGAGCTATTCTCAGCTAAATAACGAATTCTAACATTGTCAACAATGTATGGAACCATATTATCCAAATGCTTGTAGTATACTTCACTTATAAACTTAAATGGACGGTTCCAAGCTTTAAAATTCATATCGGCACCCAACACAAAGTGGATGGATTTTTGAGCTTTTAAGTCCGTATTAATCTCTCCTTCCAGGTTTCTAAGTTCTCTATAAAACGGAGGCTGATAGTAATATCCTGTTGCAAATTTCAACAACCAATCTCTTTTTTTCAGACTATCCTTAGTTGCTCCATCCACATCTGAAAACCGCAAGCTATCATTAAATGGTTTATTGGGTTCAATAGATAATTGAAGCCTTGGACT
>CBDUEX010000129.1:0-5410 GCA_965366305.1 uncultured Bacteroidia bacterium
TTACGGATCACGCGTTATTTTTATTCAACCCCTTCGGGGTTGCAACGCATTGACTGTCAATATTCTATTGACAGGTTACCCCTTCGAGGTAATGAGGCGTTTGACATCGTATTGATAACCACAAAGAGATTGAATATTAATGAGAAAAACACATGCCTTATTTATTTGTAATTGACAGGTTACCCCTTCTGGGTAATGAGGCGTTTGACATCGTATTGATAACCACGAAGTGGTTGAATATTAAGGACAAAAAACACATGCCTTATGTCCGTGCAATTGACGTTTTACCTCTTCAGTGCAATAAGGTATTGGACATGGAATTGATAACCACAAAGTGGTTAAATATTAATAACACAGAGAAAGAAACGGTTTATCTACCCTGATAGGGTTGAATGTAAAGATGGTATGCGGAATTATTACTTAAAATACTTCATGTCAACTTCAACATCATGTTCTTTTAGAAGTTGAAGGTATTCGCTTTCAAAGTCTTTCACTTTATGATGCTCTTCTTGATTAATCACATAATCTATCAAATTTTGTTTCGCTTCAATACTATACGTAAACGCACCGTATCCTGCTTGCCATCCTCTAAAGTTTGGAAACAATCTCTTTTCTTTCGCAAACAATGTGCTGGCCACTTTAATTTCTTTAACCAATTCGGATAAAGCTAGACTTGGATGAAGATGGGTGATTATATGAACGTGATCTTCTGTACCACCTATTCGATATAAATGGCATTTTTTTCTGCTACAAATACCCGATATGTACTTGTACAATGTTTCTCGATTCCCTTTTGAGATTGTTTTTTCTCTACCCTTTGTACTAAAGACTAAATGATATAGAATTTGAGTATAGGTTGACATTATAAATTCCGCTCAATATAATCAATCAATGAATGAATTACTTTGATGTGAATTTCTTGAGCACGGTCTGCATATTTACTGAAAGGAGCCCGAATTTCAACATCACACATCCCAGCCATTTTACCTCCATCTTTTCCAGTTAATCCAATTACTTTCATACCCTTTTTCTTAGCTGAAATAATAGCATTGATTACATTTTGGCTGTTTCCACTTGTACTAATTCCAAGTAAAATATCACCTTCTCTGCCAACTCCTTCTACATAACGAGAAAACACATAATCATACCCATAATCGTTCCCTACACAAGCTAAATGACTAGCATCAGCAATTGCAATTGCACCGATAGCTGGTCGATTATCGCGGTATCTTCCTGTAAGTTCTTCTGCAAAGTGCATCGCATCACATAGACTTCCTCCATTTCCGCAGCTTAAAACCTTTCCCTCATTGTTAAAACTTCGAACCAACAGTTTTCCTGCAGCTTCTATATTCTCAAAATTTTGATCATCGGCTATAAAGGCCGACAATACATCTTGTGCTTCTGTAAAATGTTGTTTGATATACATATTACCCTTTTGTTTTTTCAGCTTTCATACGCTTTCTATATTCTTTGGCACCCGCTTTTAAGAATCCAATATAATTCTCTTTATTCTTACTAAACTGGTATGAACGTGTAGGTTGCAAGAGATTTCCTCTATTGTCAAGCAATGCATATTGAGGCTGTGCATTTGCTCCAAACAAACACTTCTGTAGGTTCCCGTTTTTCTTTGCTAATGTCTTCACTAGCTTACCGTCTTTATTATAGAACCACTCTTCTTTTGGTAGGTATAAGTCTTTGTCATCTACGTATAGCGATATTACTACAAAGTCTTCAGCTAAGTATTTATGAACTCTAGAATCAGACCAAACACTTGCTTCAATATCTCTACAATTTACACATCCATGACCTGTAAAATCTAGAAAGACTGGCTTCCCTATTTGCCTAGCCACTTCCATGCCTTGCTCATAATCGAAGTATCCTTTCAAGCCATCTGGAAGATGCAATTTCTCATTGTATTTTGGTTTAATTCCAGCATAGCCTTGTGTAATTTCATTTGGGTTTACAATTTTCTGAACGATATTAAAATCGTGCGTACTCATTGGTGGAAGATACCCTGCCAATGCTTTTAAAGGTGCTCCTACTAATCCTGGAATCAAGTAAACAACAAATCCAAATGTAGCTATCGCCATTAAAAGTCGAGGCACTTTCACGTAAGGCATATCGCTATCATGAGAAAATTTAATTTTACCTAGCAAATATAATCCCATTAAAGCAAAGATGATAATCCATAATCCGATGTAAATTTCTCTGTCTAAAAGTCCCCAATGATATGTTTGATCTGCCACACTTAAAAACTTCAAACCAAAGGCAAGTTCTAAAAATCCTAGAACAACTTTTACTGAGTTAAGCCATCCACCAGACTTAGGAAGATTATTTAACCAACTAGGGAAAATTGCGAATAATGTAAACGGTATTGCAAATGCTAAAGAGAAGCCAAACATTCCAACCAGAGGTTTTAAAAATTGTCCTCCTGCAGCTTCAACTAAAATACTCCCAACGATGGGTCCTGTACATGAAAAAGATACTAGAACAATGGTAAATGCCATGAAGAAAATTCCAGTTAAACCTCCTTTATCGGCTTGTTCATCTGCTTTATTTACAATCCAACTTGGTAATGTTATTTCAAAAGCCCCAAAGAATGAAGCTGCAAAAATTACAAAGATTAAAAAGAAGAACACGTTTGGAAGCCAATGTGTTGATAGAAAGTTTGCCGCAGCTTCACCTGCTGTTGCAGCTACTACTGTTCCTATTAAAACATAAATAACGATTATACTTATGCCGTAAATTATGCCATTCTTACGTGCTTTGGCCTTACTTCCGTCTTTCATAAAGAACGACACCGTCATCGGTATCATTGGAAAAACACAAGGCGTTAACAACGCTGCCAAGCCTGAAAGGAATGCTAAAATAAAAAAGCCCCAATATGAAGCTTTTTCTTCCCCTGTTTGACCTTCAAAAGTTTTTGTGGTACAGGTAGTTGTATCTTCAGGAGACTTGGCTTGATAGCTAGCATAATTAACCTCTTCAGCTTTTATCACACCTCCAAATTCTGATGCTGCACCAGCTCCAGAAGTTCCCAGTAATTCATCAATTTTTGAAATTACAACTGAATCACAAGTTGAACATGATCCATCGTATGACGAATTGAGCTTATCAGGTACTACTTCATCTGGAACAACCTCTTCAACATTCGGCTCTACTGGCTCTATTACAGGATCAGTGGCTGACGCAATCGTTTTAAAGCCATCAACCGTATACTCATACTCATGTTGAACGCACATTCCATCGGCAGTGCACATTTGATATTCTAATATGCCTTCTATTTTAGGACTTGCACTTAAGATTTTAATTTTTTGCCGAAACTCTGCATTATTCTCAAAATCAGCTACTTCGCATTCAAAAACATCGTCAATATAATGATGCGAGCCAATTGGTTTTGGTTTCCCAACAAGTTCATACGTATTATTTTCTTCGAATAAAAATCTTGCTTTTTGAGGTGGACAATCGCCATAGTCATTGGAGTAAACATGCATTCCCGCAGGTATTACCGCTTTGTAAACAACTTCAATAACATCACCTACTTTTACTTCTTTTTGACTAACCTTATGCGACCACTTGGCAGGGGGCACATTTTGAGCAAATACTAAGACTGAGAAAGATATCGTTAAAAATAGAATTAGGAACTTTTTCATTAAGTTTTTAATTATCACTTCAAATAAAACGCTTTTAGAGACAATTCATTACATTAGATGTAGATAAGTGTATAAAAGTTGCCTCTTCAAAATCAACACTAAATTACTTTTGAAGATTACTATAATTAAATGAAATTATTATTTGCAATAGCTACTTTTTTAACAACACTTCAGGTGTTTGCTCAGAAACAGACGCCAACTCAATACATCGAAAAATACAAAGATTTAGCAGTCATTGAAATGCACAGAAGTGGAGTTCCTGCAAGCATCACTTTAGCTCAAGGTGTATTGGAAAGTAACAGTGGAAATAGTCGCTTAGCTAAATATGCCAACAACCATTTTGGAATTAAGTGCAAAGGAAGCTGGACTGGTAGTGTAATTTATGCCGATGACGATGCTCCTGATGAATGCTTTAGAGCATATGAAAGTGTTCTCGAATCGTACCAAGATCATTCTGAATTTCTTAGAAAAAATTGGAGATATCAAGCTCTATTTGAATTACAAAGTACTGATTACAAGGGATGGTGCCATGGTTTAAGAAAAGCCGGATATGCAACTAATCCCCAGTACGGAAAAATTTTAATTAGCTTAATTGAACGATACGAATTATACCAATATGATGTTGCATCATTACCAGGAACTGGACTCCCAACACTAATCCCAGGTCAAGCTATCAATGGAGTACCAGTTAAAACAGTACAAGAAGGTGAAACCGTTGAGTCCATTGCAAGTAGCAATTATGTAAAAGATCGACATATCAGAAAGTGGAATGACCTGCCCTCTGGAGTAGAAGTAAAATCAGGAGACATTATTTACCTCAAACCAAAAAGACGAAGAGGTTCAGTTGAAAAACATACGATTCATGAAGGTGAATCCATGCATGACATTTCACAGAAATATGGAATTAAACTCAAACAATTGTACAAGAAAAACCGTATGGAGTATGGTACCGAACCGAAAAAAGGCGAGGTAATCTATATGCAAAAAAAGCGTGACTCTGAAGACAAAGTTGAAACAGCACAGGCCAAACCACAATGGGAAGAGCCCAAGCAAGAGGAGTTTGTGAATCCACATGACAAGGTTGTAGATACTAAGACTATTGATTTCAGTAGCCCTGGGGCATTAAACAAGGAAAATATTCTCGTTCCTGAATTCCATATCGTAGAAAAAGGTGACAACATTTATCGCATTGCTGAAAAGTATCATGTATTTGAAGAAGACTTATTAAAGTGGAACAAACACCTTAATCCTTCTGCTATGAGCATTGGTCAGAAGATTTATTTAACTCTAGAGGCCGCAGAGAAAAACAATACTACAGCTCCAGAAAAATCAGAAGAAATAATAACCACACCCTCCAATACAGAGAAAGAAATAGAGGCAATAAAGAAAGAAATTGTAGTAGATGGCCCAATAACTCATGTAGTTGTTAAAGGCGATACCGTTTATAATATTTGCAAGCGATACAATGTAACTGAAGACCAACTAAAAGAATGGAACGACTTGGAAACAATAACAATTAACATTGGACAAAAACTTCAAGTATCGGAATAATGACTCCAATTCAAACCTTATTCATCCTCATATGCTACTTCGGATTACTCATACTTATCTCTTGGTTAACTTCTAAAAATTCTGACAATACTTCCTTTTATACAGGTAACAAAAAATCGCCGTGGTATATCGTTGCATTTGGAATGATTGGTGCCTCCTTATCTGGAGTAACGTTCTTATCGGTTCCAGGGTGGGTAGCAAATACG
>CBDUEX010000130.1:0-5407 GCA_965366305.1 uncultured Bacteroidia bacterium
GGTAATGCGTATTGCCTTGCCTTTTTCATATGCTTCTGGATAACCTCCCGAAACTGAAAAAACTGTAGTGCAGTATTTTGGATCCGTTTTTACTTCTCTGGTAGTTAATCTTCCTTGCATTGCTTCTTCTAAAATAGTAGAAAACGATTCCTGTATTCGTGGAACTACAACTTCCGTTTCTGGATCACCCATTCGTACGTTGTATTCTATCACAAAAGGATTATTATTTACAGCGATTAAGCCAAAGAAAACAAAGCCTCGGTAGTTTAAATTTTGAGCTTTAATTCCTGCGATAGTTGGTTCGATTACCTGTTTTATGGTTTTCGCTTTTAATTCTTCGTTGAAAAAAGGTACTGGAGAAACGGCACCCATGCCCCCTGTATTCAATCCTTTATCTCCTTCTCCAATACGCTTATAGTCTTTAGCTTCTGGTAAAAGAACATACTCTTTGCCATCGGTAATTACGAAAACACTAAATTCTATTCCATCTAAAAACTCTTCAATAACAACGGTTTGAGATGCTGCTCCAAATTGCTCACCTACCAGCATAGCCTTCAGGCTCTCTTTTGCTGTTTCAAGATTATCCAAAATCAGGACTCCTTTTCCAGCTGCTAAGCCATCCGCTTTTAATACATAAGGTGGTTTCAATGTCTCCAAAAAGGCATAACCTTCTGCTACATTTTCTTTGGTAAAACTTTGGTAAGCTGCCGTTGGAATTTGTTGAGCTTTCATAAACTCTTTTGCAAAAGATTTAGAGCTTTCGAGCTGACCAGCATGTTTATCTGGAGAAAATACAACGATGTTATTTGCTTTGATATCTTCTTCAAAATAGTCTCTAACTCCAGCAGCAATAACGTCTTCGGAGCCTGGCATTACAATATTTACTTGATTTTCAATACAGAAATTCTTTAAACCTTCAAAGTCGGTTAGCTTAATATTCACGTTGGTACCGCATTTTTCAGTACCTCCATTTCCCGGTGCAATAAAGATATTCTCTTTGCCAATTTCTTTCGACAATTTCCATGAAATTGCATGCTCACGTGCACCAGAACCAAGTATAAGTATTCGCATAATAATAATTCGCTCCAAAGATAAATATGGTTACATTTGAAGCATCATTTTTATAGAAAATATATGAACAAATTAATGTTATTAGTTGTGGTTTTAACTATGACTGCTATCTCTTGCAAAGACAAGGATGGTACATCTCCAAATGGATCAGGTATTTCAGATGCTCAAAAAGCAAATCTTTTCGACAAAGTATGGTATGCAACTGCAGCAGGTGGTGGAATTGACTTGGAGTTTTTAAGTGGTGGTGTTTTTAGACAAGCACAATCGTTAGAAGGCACATGGAGCTGGCAAAATGGTGGAGACACAATGAATGTAAAAGATTACAATGGCAAACGATTTAATTATCTATTTGATGAAATTACAGCAACTCAAATTACCTTCAGATCGAATGTAGGTGGTGATAATTATAAAACAGTAGCCGTTTATAGGAATACTAAATAATTGGCACAGTTTTAGTCTATTCTAAATAAATATTTCAAATGATTAATTCTCTTGTAAAAGGTATATCCAAAATTTTTGGCAATAAAGCAACCAAGGATGTAGAAGGAGTATACCACTATGTAGCTAAAATAAACGCAGAATACGACAAGCTGCAATCTTTATCTAATGATCAATTACGCTCGAAAACGTCGGAGTTTAAAAAACGTATAAATGACTATTTGTCAGAAATTGACAATGAAATTGTTTCGCTACGTGACGAAATTGACAAAGCAGGTATTCATGAAATTGATAAAAAAGAAGCTGCTTATGAGAAAATTGATGAATTAGAAAAATCAAGAGATGAAAAATTAGAAGTAATTCTAGAGGAGATTCTTCCTGAAGCATTTGCCGTTGTAAAAGAAACAGCTCGTAGATTTACTGAAAACGATACGATGATTGCTACTGCTTCAGACATGGATAGAGACCTGGCTGCTAGCAAAGAACACATCAACATTCAAGGAAACGACGTTATATACAACACTTCTTGGCAAGCTGCTAGTGTGGAGGTTGAATGGAATATGATTCATTATGACGTTCAGCTTATTGGTGGTGTTATTCTACATCAAGGTAAAATTGCGGAGATGGCAACAGGAGAAGGAAAAACACTTGTATCTACGCTCCCATCTTACTTAAATGCTTTAGGGCAACGTGGTGTTCACGTGGTAACGGTTAACGATTACCTTGCACGAAGAGATGCAGAATGGAACGCACCTATCTTTCAATTTCATGGATTAACCGTTGACTGTTTAGATTACTACAAACCTCACTCTGAAGAAAGAAGAAAAGCCTATTTAGCCGATATTACTTATGGTACCAACAACGAGTTTGGTTTTGATTACCTGAGAGATAACATGGCTCATACTCCACAAGAAATGGTGCAAGGAAAACATCACTTCGCAATGATTGATGAGGTGGATTCGGTTTTAATTGATGATGCTAGAACTCCACTGATAATCAGTGGCCCTATTCCTAAAGGTGATATTCATGAGTTTAATGAGCTAAAACCTAAAATTGAAAAGCTGGTAAACGCTCAAAAAAGTTATCTAGCCACTGCTCTATCTGATGCAAAGAAGATGATTGCAGAAAACAAAACCAGTGAAAAAGAAGCGGGATTATTGCTGTTTAGAAACTACAGAGGTTTTCCAAGAAATAAGCCATTGATCAAGTTCTTAGGTGAACAAGGCATGAAGGCAATCATGACGAAAGCTGAAAACTTCTATTTGCAAGATCAACAGAAAGAAATGCACGTGGTAGATGAAGAGCTTTACTTCACTATTGACGAAAAGAACAACCAAATTGAGTTAACTGATAAAGGAATTGACTTAATTTCATCGAACAGTGACGACAAAGACTTCTTTGTAATGCCAGATGTTGGATCTGAAATTGCAGAACTTGAAAAGTCATCTAAATCAACAGAAGAAAAACAAAAAATTAAAGATGAATTAATGCGTGACTTCTCTGTGAAGTCTGAACGAATTCATTCTATCAATCAACTACTGAAAGCTTATGCCATGTTTGAAAAAGACGTGGAATACATCATTCAAGATGGGAAGGTAAAAATAGTTGATGAACAAACTGGTCGTGTTATGGATGGCCGAAGATATTCAGACGGACTTCATCAAGCGATTGAAGCAAAAGAAAATGTTAAAGTAGAAGCTGCAACACAAACGTTTGCTACTATTACTCTACAAAACTTCTTTAGAATGTACCACAAACTAAGTGGTATGACCGGAACAGCGGAAACAGAAGAAGGTGAATTCTGGGAAATCTATAAATTGGATGTTGTGGTTATTCCAACCAACAAACCAATTGTAAGAGACGACCGCGAAGACCTGGTGTATAAAACAGTTCGTGAAAAATTTAACGCAGTTGCTGGTGAAATCATTCGACTTCAAAAAGAAGGAAGACCAGTTCTTGTGGGTACCACTTCTGTTGAGGTTTCTGAGCTTTTGAGTAGAACTTTGAGCATGCGTAAGATTAAACACAATGTCTTAAACGCAAAACAACATCAACGTGAAGCAGATATTGTTGCTGAGGCAGGATATCCTGGTAGCATCACCATTGCAACCAACATGGCTGGTAGAGGTACCGACATTAAGCTTGGAAAAGGTGTAAAAGAAGCAGGTGGTCTTGCTATTATTGGTACAGAACGTCACGATAGTAGACGTGTAGATAGACAGCTTAGAGGTAGAGCGGGACGTCAAGGAGATCCTGGATCTTCACAATTCTTTGTTTCGCTAGAAGACAACCTTATGCGTTTGTTTGGTTCAGATCGGGTTTCTAAAGTAATGGATCGATTTGGATATGAAGAAGGTGAAGTAATTCAACATTCCATGATTACTAAAACCATTGAACGATCTCAGAAGAAAGTAGAGCAAAACAACTTTGGTATTCGTAAGAGATTACTGGAGTATGATGATGTAATGAATAAGCAACGTGTTGTTATTTATTCTAGAAGAAAAAATGCATTGTATGGCGATAGATTATCGGTTGATATCAATAACGCTATGTACGACTTTGTAGAAGAACATGTAGCATCGTTTAAAGATGCTGGTGATTTTGAAGGCTTCAATTACGAAACACTTCGTCAATTGGCTTTTGAAACTTCTATGAAGGAAGAAGACTTCTTAAATAATAAGTTAGACGATGTTATTGATACCATTTTTAATGAACTCTTAGACGCCTACGATAGAAAGAGTAAAGACATAAAAGAACGAGCACTTATTGTTTTCAAAAATATCCATAGAGATAGAGGCGATGATGTTAAAAATATTTTAGTTCCTTTCTCCGATGGTAGAAAAACAATTAATGTTTCAGTCAACCTTCAAAAAGCCTTGGCTACAGAAGGAAATGAGATTATCAATGCCTTTGAACGTTATGTGGCATTGGCCAGTATCGATGATCATTGGAAAGAACATTTACGTGAGTTGGACGACTTAAAACAAACAGCCAATAACGCTTCATACGAACAAAAAGATCCGTTGTTGATTTATAAGTTGGAGTCGTTTAATCTATTCCAAACCATGATTAGCACATTAAATAGCGACATTATTTCGTTGTTGTTTAAAGGCAATATTCCTATTCAAGGGTCGGATGACATGAAGGAGGCGAAGGAACGTAAACGTTCAGATATGAGTAAAATGAGGACAAGTAGAGCCGCAGAAGCATTAGTTTCGCAAGAAGGTCAACCTCAAGCTGCACAAAAAGAAACTGCAACTGCTGTTCCCGTTAAAAGTGAAAAGACAGTTGGTAGAAATGATCCATGTCCTTGTGGAAGTGGAAAAAAATACAAGAAATGCCATGGTAAAGAAGCTTAAAATTATTGCACTCGTTTTAGTTAGTTTCATTGGTTACCAAGCCAATGCACAGGTATCTATCGATATCGACGAATCGATTAATCAAGAACTTCGCATGAAAAATGCGAGAATTGATTCAAGTAAAATTTCAGGCTATCGCATACAAATTGCGTTCAGTAGTAATATGTCTCAAGCCAATGCAGCACGATCAAAGTTTGTGAGTGCTTTCCCAGAATACTCTGATAGAGCCTATTCTTTGTATCAGCAACCTTATTGGAAGGTGCGTGTTGGTGATTTTTATAGAGAAATTGACGCTCAAAAACTTCTTGCTGAAGTACGAGAGAAATTTCCCAATGCTTTTGTAGTTAGTGATTACGTAAAAAGGCCAAAACTTTAAACTTATATTCCATTGTGAATATTTTATGCAAATTCAAATAAATAACGAATTCTCAAAGCTTCAAACAGTTGTTTTGGGCATTGCTAATAATTGTGGTGGACAGCCTCACTTAGATGATGCTTATGACCCCAAAACAAAAGAGTTTATTCGAAAAGGGATGTAT
>CBDUEX010000131.1:0-5402 GCA_965366305.1 uncultured Bacteroidia bacterium
TAACGCTTGCAGCTGCTGCAGGATTAAATGCATCAACCAAGTTATACATATAGTCCTCATAGTTATCAGTCATTATCAAATAATCCAAAAATCTACTTATTGGCAAATTAGTAATCGCAAAAAGGCTATGAAAATGGATGTTAAACTCTGCCAGCAACGTTTTTTTAAACTCTTGCTCCATGGACCTCTGATCTCCAGGAAGAAAAGCTCCCGATGGATTGTATACCAAATCTAGTTTTAAATTGCTATTGGGCATACCATATCCTACAGAATTAAGCTCTTGAAGTGCCCGTATAGACTTTTCAAAAACGCCCCCTCCACGTTGTTTATCGGTTTTGTCTTTCGTCCAATGTGGCATTGAAGAAACCACATGAATGTTGTGTTTCTTAAAGAACAAAGGAAGATTGTAATACTTCTTATTGGATCTTATGATGGTGAGGTTTGACCGAACTATAAAATCCTTCACCCCTAATTTGGAC
The DNA here is from genome assembly GCA_965366305.1 of uncultured Bacteroidia bacterium. Taxonomy (GTDB): domain Bacteria; phylum Bacteroidota; class Bacteroidia; order NS11-12g; family UBA9320; genus UBA9320. Next base: position 480 of record CBDUEX010000131.1, read on the forward strand.
GCCTCTTCAACAAGCCATCTGAAGTTAGGATTCATCTCTGGTGCTCCCCCAGTCAGATCTAAGGTAGCTACTCCTGTTTTTTTTATCACCTCTAAACATTGAGTCATGGTTTCTTTGGTCATAACCTCTTGTCTATCCGGACCCGCATCTACATGGCAATGCTCGCATACTTGATTGCACATGTAGCCGAGATTAAGCTGCAAAATCTCAAGATTTTTAGTACGTATCGGGTAGAGACCACTTTCTTCAATTTTACTTTTAAAAGTTGGCAATTCCCCACTTTTAAAAATACCCCCAGACAAATACTCTACCTGCTTCTGAGACTTAGATAAACTGCTCCCCCTTTTATGTAAAGATTGCTTTATCATTTACATAGAGAGCTTTTCGTACTTGTTCATCATCTGAACACCGTGTACCAAAGTAGCACCGCTCTCTATCGCTGCACCTACGTGCACTGCTTCCATCATTTCTTCTTTTGTGATTCCTTTTTGCAAACCATCTTTAGTATATGCATCAATGCAATACGGGCATTTCACTACGTGGGAAACCGCAAGTGCAATAAGTGATTTTTCCCGTGCAGTTAATGCACCCTCCTCAAAGACTTTACCGTAATAATCAAAAAACTTTTCTCCCAGTTCTTCACTCCACTCCGTGATTTTACTAAACTTCCTTAAATCATCCGGGTTGTAATAGGTTTTAGACATTTTTTTTAGTTGATTCACGAAACTACGAATATTTTTTGGGGTATAAGGAACACTTGTTACTTATGCAGCCATTTATAAAGTGTAGTTTGCACTTTGCTATTAAGAAGAAAGAGCCCGATTAACCGAAGCGATATTACCTAGCTTGAAGAAAATTATTGAACAAAACGAATCTAAAAACACCTAAACTGCTGACTATCATGTGTTTCCGTGTTGTTATTGAATTTATAAAAACGAAAATCATCCTAAATACTAAAGAATTTTGTTCAAATTTGAATATTGATTTCATATGTCGCAAGAACACATCGTAATTATTGGTAATGGCATCTCAGGCATAACACTTGCCAGGCATATTCGTAAGCTATCGGATAAGCGAATTACAGTAATTTCAAACGAAACGGACCACTTTTTTTCTCGTACAGCTTTAATGTACATCTATATGGGACAGATGAAGTTTGAAGATACTAAACCATATGAAAATCAGTTTTGGAAAAAAAATAGAATAGAATTAATAAAAGGGAACATTACAAACGTTGATACAACGAACAATCGTGTCAAATTTGACAACCACGACTCTTTAGAATATGACAAATTAGTAATCGCAACAGGAAGCAAGTCGAACAAATTTGCTTGGCCAGGTCAAGATCTGGAAGGAGTTCAAGGTTTATATCATTTGCATGACTTGGAAAACCTAGAAAAGTACGCCCCAAATAATGAGGTGTGTAAGAGGGCTGTAATCGTAGGTGGTGGACTTATAGGCATAGAGCTGGCGGAAATGTTTGCTTCGCGAAAGATACCCGTAACCTTTCTAGTGAGAGAAGATAGTTTTTGGAATAATGTATTACCTCAACCCGAAAGTGAAATGCTAAACGCACATATTGTATCCCACCACATTGATTTAAGATTAGGTGTCAATCTAAAAGAAATCAAAGATAATGGAAATGGTCACGTAAAGTCGATAGTAATTTTAGAGACTGGAGAGGAAATCTCTTGTAGCATAGTTGGCTTAACAGCAGGAGTTTCTCCAAACATTGCGTTTCTAAAATCAACTGAGATAGAAACTAACAAAGGTGTGTTGGTGAATAGATTTCTGGAGACCAATATCAACGGCATCTATGCCATAGGAGACTGTGCAGAACAAAGGGAGTCCATTGGAAATCGAAAAACCATCGAAGCCGTATGGTACACTGGAAGAATGATGGGTGAAACACTGGCACAAACCATAAGTGGAAATAGGTTAGCCTATAATCCTGGCCATTGGTTTAACTCGGCAAAATTCTTTGATATCGAATATCAAACCTATGGATGGGTATACCCAAAACCTTCTGAAGGAAATAGCCACTTTTACTGGATGCATTCAACCAACATCAAGTGCATCACCATAGAATATAACACGAAAACCAAATTGTTCCTTGGCATAAATACCTTTGGAATACGAATGAGACATGAAGTGTTCGATTGTTGGTTATCAGAAAAGAAAGATATTGACTTTGTAATTCAAAATCTTGAACAAGCCAATTTTGATCCCGAGTTTTACAAGCATTACGAGGAGAGCATTCTCACTAAGTACAAACTAGAAATAGATCGCCTATGAAGAATAAAGATAGTCTTAGTATGTCTCTTGCACAATCCGAAACTGGTGCTATATCACTGCGGCTTAAACTGTCTGTGGGCATTGGATGCGTTGGTTTATTTATGCTCGTATTGGCTTTTTTCAATTATCAACCTACAAATCCAACAACGCTCTTAGCAATGTCATTGCTCCTAATAAGTTCTGGAGTGATATTGTATGCCAACGAATTGTATCGTCAGAGAAAGAATGGCTACCTAAAACAAGGTGTATGGCTCAAGTCTGTATCATCTAGAGGAATCTTAGGTTGGATTACGGGAGTATTTCTAACCTCATTTTATATCGTGTTGTACTTTTATCCAAATCTACTGGGTCTAGGAAATGCCGGAGAGCCTAATGCGGGATTAGTAGGGCTGTTTGATCCGCTCAGTAAATTCCTAAACGGAAATCATGCAAGCCAGTGGTTTGTTTATGGTACACTTTATACACTCGCTATTCTATTGTTTGGATATAAATTTCTGCTTAAATACAGACATAATAAGTACCAGCAACTTAGAACCTTTTCTGTCATGTTTTTCCAACTGGGGTTCGCTTTTTTAATCCCTGAATTGATGGCAAGATTAAACTCTGATTCTTATCGTCTTCCCTATTATGATCTTAAGAATATGTGGCCTTTAAACTATTACCAATTCGAACAACATAGAGTAGATGATTTCATAAATGCTGGAAATATAGGAGTAGCACTATTAGTCTTTGGCATACTATCAATCTTCGTAATTTCTCCGATTCTTACTTACAAGTATGGAAAGAGATGGTATTGCTCTTGGGTCTGTGGATGCGGCGGTCTAGCAGAAACTGCTGGAGATTCATTCCGGCATCTAAGCAGTAAAAAGCTATCCTCTTGGAAAATAGAAAGATGGTTAATTCATCTGGTTTTAGTATTTGTAGTGATTATGACAACCGCCGTTATTACATCTTATCTAGGAAGTGATGCTGACAAATATTGGCTTACCAAAAAGGCATTCTTGCTGTTCCTAGCCCTTATTCTAACCATTGTTTTTTCCTTGACCATGATATTTAAACGCAAAGAGCTTGGGAAAGATGCACAATATGGAGCTGTTGGTTTTTTCATCATCATAGTCTCACTTATTGGGATAAACTATTACAGTAATAAATCCAGTTTTCTTTTTATGGATCCAGAAACATTGCGTTCTTCTTATGGCTTTTTGATAGGGTCTGTTTTTTCAGGTGTCATAGGAACAGGATTTTACCCTATTCTAGGGAGTAGAGTTTGGTGTAGATTTGGGTGTCCCATGGCTGCAGTTTTGGGATTTCAACAACGATTTTTTTCAAAATTCAGAATAACAACTAATGGAGGTCAATGCATATCTTGTGGTAATTGCTCTACTTCATGTGAAATGGGAATCGATGTACGTGCATATGCTCAAAAAGGCGAAAATATAATACGTTCCAGTTGTGTGGGCTGTGGTATTTGTGCAGATGTATGCCCTCGAGGAGTACTCAAACTAGAAAATGGAAGCATAAAAGGCCGAATTACATCGCAAAATATTTTATTGGGGAATAACCTAGATTTGTCCAAATTCGCAGAGAAAAAAGAAGATAAACCTATAAATTATTTCGGTAATACCAAGTGAAGATGGTCAAGATCACATGACAATTATAAAAGTTATTATTCCAGCACATAATGAAGGTGAATCTATAGCTCTTGTCATAGAAAAAATACCAAAAATAGTCGATGAGGTTATCGTAATAGACAATAACTCTACTGATAATACTTCTGTAAATGCTGCAATAGCTGGTGCTACAGTAATCAGTGAATCTAGAAAAGGTTATGGATATGCTTGCTTAAAAGGAATAGAACATATTGCCAATTCTAAGACCAAACCTGACATCATCGTTTTCTTGGACGGAGACTACAGCGACTATCCAGAGGAGTTGACTAAAATTGTTCAGCCTATAATAGAAGATGGTGTGGATTTCGTAATTGGATCTCGTGTGAAAGAATTACGTGAGGATGGATCCATGACACCTCAACAAGTTTTTGGCAATTGGCTAGCGTCTTCATTGATGACACTTTTGTTCAATGCCAAATTTACAGATTTAGGCCCCTTTAGAGCAATAAAATACGAGCAGTTAATGAATCTGAAGATGGAAGACAAAACCTATGGATGGACAGTAGAGATGCAGCTAAAAGTGCTAAAAGCCAACATGAGTTATACTGAAATTCCGGTGAGATACAAGAGAAGAATTGGGGTTTCTAAAGTATCTGGAACAGTAAAAGGGTCGATTATGGCCGGAGTAAAAATATTAATGTGGATTTTTAAATATAGCTTCAAATGAGCATTCTGGAATACATCATCGTTATTATCTACTCATTCGCCATTGTGGTCATGTTTTTATATGGATTAGCTGAATTAGGTTTATTAATCAACTACTTGTCAGACAAACGTAAAACTGAATCTCCTACTAAAATAGATCTTGATACTTTGAAAGGTGGCTACCCCAAGGTAACCATTCAACTGCCTGTTTTTAACGAGCTATATGTGATGGAAGCTTTACTAAAAAACCTAGCCAAAATAGACTACCCAAAAGAGAAACTCGAAATACAAGTGCTGGATGACTCCACAGACG
>CBDUEX010000132.1:0-5387 GCA_965366305.1 uncultured Bacteroidia bacterium
CTCAAATTTATTGTCACCATTGTATGTCCCAATACCAAAGTAGGTTGGTGTAAAGTCAGCAAAAAATGAATCAGATACGCAGGTGGTAACATCATCTAAAGGTGAAAACAGATGATAGTATTTGAATTCTACTTTTTGGCAGTTGTAGCACGCCAATCCCAAATAGTCGTATGCTAAATTGGAATATAAACCGCTTGGATTATTAAAAGTTGCTACTACATAAGGAGAACTCAGTGTGTTGTTATAGCGATATAAATTGTTATTTCCCCAGCAGGTGATGTAATAATTCCCTTCATTATCTTGAGCGATGTCGTTGAAATTATCTAATGTAGTGCTCAATAACGTGGTTTTGCCACCTGTACTTATATTAATTTCATAAACTTTAGATCCAATAGTATCTGAAACTACAATCAATTTACCTTGATCATTAAATATCATACCCGCAGGTTTGGTGATATTGCTCACCAACGTAGAAAATGTAATGGGATAGAAAGGGGCAGAACCAACTACTCCTTTTATTATCTTATTTCCAGCTCTATCGCTAATAAAAAACTCGTTGCTATTGTTCGGATTATAGACACCATCATGTGCTTCTACAGCACCAGTAATCGGTATATTTAACAGAGAAGTATAAGTTGTTGGACTGAATAGTTTAATGATATTACTGTCTAACACCATAATAGCACTGTTGCCGGCAATGGACCCAAAGAATATATCATTGGGTGAATATAAGCCTGTAATTACAGTGGAATGAGCAAAACTGCTGTCCAGTTTACTTACAGTTCCATTGCCTTTATTGGTAATAAAATAGTTGGTGCCATCAAAAGTCATTCGATACGGATTGTTGTATTGAGCACTAAGGTTGAAACTAAAAACCAATAAAAGAATGAGTAAGATTGTTTTCATTATGTAATTAGACACTTTAGGTTGGTATTAGGTTGCATTTAATTGTTCCATTAAAAGGGCTATCCCTTCTTCAAAAGAGTGCGGTTCGTATCCCAGAATTGTTCTACTTTTAGTTAAATCGAAGCCAGTAATAGGTGGCCTCTTTGCTGCTTGGTTCAAGGTATCACTGCTTATGGTATTAATTATAGACTTATCTAATTTAAAATAGTCGGCCACACGTCCCACCAGTTCATCAATGCCCATTTGGTCTTTACCACTTATATTAAATATTCCCTCTGCCTCTTTTTCTTCAATTAATTGACATCCTTTAGCCAAATCCTCAGCTAGGGTAGGACTTCTGAATTGATCATTCACTACATTTATTGGTTCACCTTTTTCCAATGCTCCTTTAGCCCATAATACAATATTGCTTCTACTCATATCGTGAACAATGCCGTATACCAACACTGTTCGTGCAATACTCCATTTATTAGAATGTTCTACAATGTAGTTCTCGGCTTTCAGCTTACTTAAACCATAATAACTTAATGGGTTGGGAATTGCTTCTTCGTCATACGGTCCTGCAGTTCCATCAAATATAAAATCGGTACTCAAATGGATGAGGTGAGCACCGGCACGGTTCGATGCTTCTACTAAATGTTTAACGGCATCTATATTGAGTAAATCACAACCTTCTTTGTCACTTTCACACGCATCAACGTTAGTCATAGCTGCAGTATTAATAATACAATCAGGCATCACATCTGCAATGCAGTCTAATACTTCCTCTTTATTAGTAATGTCTAATGATTGATAGGTATAACCTTCATAAGTAGGGTAACGATTTGCTCCACGGCTGGTGGCAATAAGTTCAACATTGTTTGAGCTGGTGTAAAGTTTTATTAGCTTTTGTCCGAGCAAACCATTACTGCCTGTTATAAGTACTTTTTTCATGTGATATTAATAAATGGAAACTGTTTAAGTAACTCATTTCTTTTTTCTTGAGTTTGTGTTTGATGTAATTCTGGAGAAGTTAGAGAACGATGATTTGCAAATCGTTTAAATTCTTCAACTTCGTGCAGTATTTCCTTTGTTTCTTTTGAAAAATAGCAATCTGCAAACTTTTCGTAAATATACTTTTCAGCAGCATCAGTGGGATGCATCAGATCTTCTTTAACAAAACGGTAGTCTCGTAATTCATCTGTAAAGATCTCATAAGATGGAAAGTACGATACATTTTCATGATTAGGTAGAATGCTATGTAATGCCGTAATCAACATTGCTTTGCTTTTGCTGTTTTCTAAAACGCCGCTTCTAAGATGTCGCACTGGACTAACCGTAAAGATGATGTGAGCACTCGAATTGATTTTCCGAATATCGTTGATGCAGTTTTCTATACTGTTAGAAGTAATTGTAAAATTGAGCTGGAGCCTTTCAAAAGATGAATTTGAAAGCTTATGACAGTTAGCCACAATTTTCTTTTTATCTAAATGGTGAAATACCAAGGAGGTTCCCAATGTAAGTACAATGGTATCCGCCTTGATAATAGCTGTTTCAGTATCTTGTAGAAGTGCATTGCTCTTTTCAATAGCTTCTTGAAGCGTGTCGTATTGAAAAGTGCCGTGATGTTCGAGTGAAAAAAATGTACCTTTCTCAAAAAAATCTTGATCTGTATATAGCTTTTGTTCTGCGATACGATAAAGCAACGTGGCGATACTAATTGGGTTATAGATTATTCCAAACGGATTACTAAATACAGAAAAGCCAGCATTTTTTATTCGTTCTGATTGGTTTGCCGCAAAGCAAGAACCCATCATGAAAAAATTGGGCCAACGTGCAGCTAGAGTTTGCTTCTTGATGTCAAAGTCAATTTTAAATTTCATTCTCTGTTCTACAAATTAAGGCAAAAAAAACGCCTTGAGAATCCTCAAGGCGTTTAATATTATTGTATCGTACTTACTTATTTACAATCGTAAGTATAAGTAACGTTATCATTACCTAAAAAGAAAGTAACTGCCGAAGTTAGCGGGTAGTTATTGCTATTGTAAGTAAAGCTAGCTGAAAATGGGAAAGCGTTTCCTGCAACCTCTACAGAAGCTGAAGTAACATTTGATTTTCCTAAAACTAAAGGATTGTCTGAGTTTAAGTAAAAGAAAGCAAGACTTTCAGCATAAGGATTTTTCTTACCATCAGTTACAATTGCAGATGCAGAAATGAATGTTTCAAATTCATCAGTTTCATAATTGTAATCATCAACTTGAATAGTTGATAGGTTTCCAGCAGCATCATAAGTCATATAGTTAACAACTTCAATAGTATCTCCGCCATTAGCTAAGTTATGAAACTCAACTTTAGTGATATTTCCATTAGCATCTGTAGTTAATAATAAGTACTGCATGTCAATACCATCTTCTTTAATATTGATTCTTTCAGCAACGTTTCCGCTTGTGTAAACCACAGTAGCTTCAGTGTAACCGTCATAAGCTCTAGTTAATTTTCCAGCTGTGTATTCAAAAATAGTTGAATCACCATCTTCAACAGCTAAAACTAAATTGCTTTCAGCATCATAAGAATAATCTGTTGTATATGAACCGTCAATGTCAGTATGAACTTCTTGAGTCATATAACAAGTTGGAGTTGATGGAGTAGGCGTAGTAGGATCAGTTTCCTCCTTGCACGATTGAAAAGTAATTAAACCAGCACCTAGTACTAGTAATGTTAAAATTTTGAATGATTTTTTCATTATATAATTGGTTGTAATATTTTGGTGCAAATTTCGCCATATTTTCAATTAAAATATCATGGAAGAGTAATTAAAAGGATGGTTACTTTTGCACCGCTTTGGCAGAATCACTAATAAACACAAATAAACGGAAGTTATATATTGAGAGTTATGGATGTGCAATGAACTTTGCAGATAGTGAAGTTGTAGCATCCATTATGGCAGAAGTAGGAATAGAAACTACTTCCAACGAGATGGAAGCAGATATTGTTTTCATTAATACTTGCTCCATTAGAGATAATGCAGAACAAAAAATTCGACATCGTCTTAAACATTTGCGACACAATAAGAAGCAGAACAAGGAATTGACTATTGGTGTGCTTGGTTGTATGGCAGAACGTCTCAAAAAGCAATTGCTAGAAGAAGAAAAGCTTGTGGATATTGTTGCGGGGCCTGATGCGTACAGAGAACTTCCGCTTTTATTACAAGAAGTAGAAGAAGGGCATAAAGCCATGAATGTGGTCTTGAGTTTAGAAGAAACGTATGCGGAAATTCAACCAACACGATTAAATAGCAATGGTGTTACTGCCTTTATTTCTATCACGAGAGGGTGTGACAACATGTGTAGTTTCTGTGTGGTTCCATTTACCCGCGGAAGAGAGCGAAGTAGAAATCCAGAGAGTATTTTAGAAGAAGCAAGAGACCTAGTAGCTAAAGGATATAAAGAAGTAACATTGTTAGGTCAAAATGTGGATTCGTATTTGTGGTATGGTGGAGGAGCTCGAAAAGACTTCAATAAACTTACCGAAGAAGAACAAAAAAGCAGTGTTTCATTTGCCAATTTACTGGAAATGGTGGCACAAGTAGATCCGAATTTAAGAGTTCGTTTCTCAACTTCTCACCCAAAAGACATTCATGATGAAGTATTGTTTGTAATGCAGAAATATGATAATGTAGCTAAGCATATTCATTTGCCGGCACAAAGTGGGAATACAAGAATATTAGAAAAAATGAATCGTACCTATACACGTGAATGGTACGAAATGAAATACAATCGAATCAAAGAATTAATTCCGAATTGCAGTGTAAGCTGTGATATCATCACGGGCTTTTGTTCGGAAACAGAAGAAGATCATCAAGACACGTTAAGTCTTTTGCAAACTTGTGAGTTTGAATTTAGCTACATGTATGTATACAGTGAGCGACCAGGAACATTAGCAGCTAGAAAACACGAAGACGATGTGCCTGAAGAAGTTAAAAACCGTAGGCTAACCGAAGTGATTGAAATTCAACACGAGGTAGCAAAACGTAAGAATAAAGCTCAAGAAGGAACTGTTCACAGAGTCTTAATCGAAATGCAAAGCAAGAAAAATGCAGACGAGTGGATGGGCAGAAACGAACAAAATATCAAAGTAATCTTTCCAAAGGCAAATTATAAGATGGGAGAGTATGTAGATGTACTAATTGAACGGAGCACTACCACTAGTTTAATTGGGGTAGGGGTTGAATCTAACGCTTGAAATCTATATTCAAAAGACTACTAACTCAACTCTAAAATCACCTTTTCAATAATATCACAAGCAGTATTTACTTGTTCTTCGGTAATTACTAATGGTGGAGCAAATCGTATGATATGAGTATGAGTTTGTTTTGCCAATAGCCCAGCATCTTTTAATTTTAAGCAAACGTAGTAAGCGGTTCGTTCTTCAAAATTGTGCTCAAAGGGCTTAATGATAATGGCATTTAGTAATCCTCTTCCTCTAACCTTTGTAATCAGTGG
>CBDUEX010000133.1:0-5379 GCA_965366305.1 uncultured Bacteroidia bacterium
CCTCAGAAACAGGATTATTCTCTTCAATTGCAATAGTTAAGTTTGGATCTTCATATTTGAATTCTGCTTTAATTTCAGCAGCTCTTTTATTAAGTTCTGCCACATAATCTGGAGTTGCAGTAACCGTTGCAAAGCTTTCTCTTGGAATCGCATTTCTTAAACTACCTCCATTAATTTCTACAATTTGTAGATTGAAGTGCTCGCAGTGATACATTAAGCGATTCATTATTTTATTGGCGTTTCCGCGTTCCAAATCAATGTCTACACCAGAATGGCCTCCTTTTAATCCATTTACTGTGAGTTTATACGTTTTAGAACCGGCTATTACGGCCACATTTTGATATGCATAGGTTGTATTGGTATCGATACCTCCAGCACAACCAATGGAAAATTCGTCGTCATCTTCAGTGTCAAGATTTAATAGAATGGTTCCATCAAGCTTACCTTGTTCTAAATTCATAGCTCCGGTCATTCCTGTTTCCTCATCAATAGTAAACAATGCCTCAATAGGAGGGTGAGCAACATCGGTAGATGATAGTAACGCCATAATAGCTGCAACTCCCATTCCGTTATCTGCTCCTAATGTAGTTCCTTCAGCTCTTACCCAATCTCCTTCTGTATCCACATACATTTTGATACCTTCCGTATCAAAATCAAACTTGGTGTCAGCGTTTTTTTGATGAACCATGTCTAAATGGCTTTGGATAATTACAGTTTGTCTGTCTTCCATTCCAGGGGTTGCCGGCTTCTTAATTATTACATTTCCAACAGGATCAGTATATGTATCTAAGTTAAGCTTAGCACCAAATTGTTGCATAAAAGCAATAACTCTTTCTTCTTTTTTACTAGGTCTTGGAACTTGGTTTAAATCAGCAAAGTGATTCCAAACTATTTTAGGTTCGAGGTCGCGTACGTTCATGAGCGTGCGAAGTTAATCAATACGCCAACCTAATCTCATAAATCAATCGTTTTTTTGACTTGTTTAATCTACTTCCATTGAGTAACCAAAGTCACAAAACATTTTAATATTTTTCTACAACTTTGAAGTATAGTTTTTGGTAATATTAACGGGCTTAATACCCCGTCTAATCGACTATAGAATTCGGATATATTTTATCTGGTTTAAAGCTTAGTAATAGAAAGGCAATCGCAAGGTTGCCTTTTTTTCTAAAATAGGGTGAGTTTGTTGTCTTCTTGTGTCAATTCAGGATAGGTTACTTCATCCGTTGCAGCTTGTACATTTCCTAACGAATTTTTACCTCTTAATTTAGCAACAGTATGTGCTTCCAATTCATTGTCAGGATAGGGCTGTACCAGTTCTTCTATCAAATTTTTATCCGATGGATCTGTCACTCCTTTTAACCAAGTTTCTTGTGTTTCATTAAGTAGAATCAATGGCATTCGTGGTTCAGCTAATTTTGGGTTGTTATGAATACTTGCCATTAGAGTATTTGCTTTGGTAGTTACAATCGAAAAAGTATGCATGTCATTACCCTTATCAGGGTCATACCATTTACTGTATAAACCAGCTACAGGTAACAGCTCTTTTTGTTTATGATGAATGTAATACGGATATGTTTTCCCTTTAAAATGCCGATGCTCATAAAATCCTTCAATAAAAACAAGACAACGTTTATTTTTTGCAGATGAGCGAAAACTAGGCTTATCCCACATTGTTTCGCCTCTGGCATTTAGTGTTTTATTCCAAAGTGATTCTTTTTGCTGATCATCTCTAACCCAAGAAGGAACCAATCCCCAGGTAGCTAGAATAGGAGTAAAGGGTGCTTCGTTGGTATAATTAATAAATTGTGGGTGATTGAATCCACTTACGTGATTTAACTCAATTTCGTCTGGTGAAAAAATGCTCAACTTTTCATTAATTTCTTCAATTTGAGCATGATTTCCGTCTAAGATTGCTCTTCTTAACTGCTTTTCTAACGATGTTTTTATGTCGTAGCACACCCTACGAATATAGGATTACTTGCTATTTTTCAGAAGAGATAGATAAACTTTTCTCCAACCATTCCAGCGTTCTGATTCACTAAAACTTTCATTATGCCATAACGAAACAAACAAGCCATCAACTTCTTTCACTTTCAGCATCAGTTGCGATAATATTTCAATTGCTTGTTCGGGCGTTTTCTCTAAATAATGCAGCGGAGTGATATCCATCGCACAAAAAGGGATTAGTCGCAAATCTGTTTCTGTATTCGTTCTTAAATTGAAGAAATTAAAAGGACTTGCAATTCCTGCTCTAAAACCGAGATGCGTAGAATAACCCATAGTATGTTCTTCTGTAATTCCATTACTGATTAAAACTTCATAAGTTTCTGGCATTTTATGCATTAAGAAATGCTGACGACTCCTAACTACTTTGGAGTCAATAATCGTTTCTAAACGTTTAATCTCCAGCTTAACTAACTCGTGATTGTTATTACTATCATAGGAAGGATGAATCCCTACTGAGCAATTTTCATAAGAATATAATTCCTTTATCAATGCTTGAAAATGAGTGTTCTCAACATCAATATTTTTATCAAACTTGCTTCTATTACCAAGTAAAACAAAGTAATCTACCTGAGTAGAATATTGACGATGTACCTTATACTGCCAATCAAAATTGTAAAAAGGATCGTTTTTAACTCCCCAAAGAACCGGCCATCGATTCAAAAGATTTTCCCATTTACCTTGAAATAAATCTTGAACACTCCCTGCTAAATTTCTTAGTAAACCCTTGTTTCTAAACTTCCACGCTTGATCAATATCAATGGTGGAACGATATTCATACTTTCGTTCGTTAAACTGAAGATTTGCAAACTTGCTTTTTAAAGCATCACGTAGGAGTAGGGCCCATTGATTAACCAATGGCTCTTCTAGTAAACCATTCTTATACATTATACTTTCCGTGGCTGGGAAACGCGAATGGTGATCAGCAGTAAAGTCTATATATTCTTCATAACGAGAAACTAGAAAAAACGAAGCTGAAAACAAGTCAAAGGGGAGATAAGCTTTGTCTAAAGATGTTTTAAAGAAACATGAAGATTCCTTCCATGTTTGAACTTCAATTTCTTTTATAAGACTATTTCTAATATCCGATTCTTGAAGCAAGCCATGCGGTATACATTGTATTCCAAAATCATTTGATGTATCTGAATAATTGAGATGAGCGGAGTCTGCTTCATTGTGAAAAACATAAGTAACCCCTAACAATTTCTTGAAGAGAAGGTCAAAGACAAAACGATGTCGGTTAGTAGGATTTTTGCAATATATTTTGATGTGATTCAGCAACTAGTCGAATATAGAGCAATTTTAAAGCCTTTTTTTCAAACCTATCTTAAAATTTTAAAGGATATGAAATCGTTGCCAATTTTAGCATTAAAAATATAAACTCCCTTTGCTAATTCTTTTGGTTTTAATCGAATATTTTTACCGTTATCTGACTGGATTACTTTGCCGGTTGCATCAACTAAACTCCAATCACTGCTTGCAGATAATTCAATAATCAATTCTCCTGTACCCTGCATAAAAGCAAGGGAATTCTTTATCTTGTTGCTAGCTTCTAAAGATTCTGCGTTTGGCACACTCACACCATATTTCCTAAAGCCTGCTGGCTCCATGCAAGACATGAGGTCAAGGTAATATCTTCCTCCGAAATCTGCACTGTCTATTTTTATCATTATTTCCGCCAAATCGTGCATTTTCATAGCTGGTTCTAAATAGTATAAGTGTTCAAAAATCAAACTATCAGCAGTCTCTCTGCCTAATTGATCATGAATACACATGAGTAGACTCGACCATAAATCTCGATCTGCATAAAGTTGATTTTTCAAATCAGCTGGATACGTTTTATTGGAGTTAATGTCTGCACCTGACCAAAATTCGTTGAACCCATCCCAAGTAAAGACCTTGTTTGGATTGTTATCATTGTAAGTTCTGCTATAAGCTTTGCAGAAGTAGTCGCATAAACCTTCATCAATAGACTCTCTATTAGTGCCTTCATTCGACTCAGGAGATGCAATTTCGCTAATACAATGTGTATATTCATGTATGATAACTTCACCATCTTCCGCGTCGTCAACTCCACCATCACCATAATGAATCGAATGGTCGTTCGGAAAATAACTCGATTGATCCGATCCTCCTTGAGCATGCACATCAACCATTACGGTGTCAATCATACCATTGTGGCCCATTTGTTTGATGTATTGAGCAAACGTGTTAATGTGATAGAAGGCATTAAACGCCTCAAATTCATCATCAAATCTATTGTAATTAAAAGAATCTGAAACTTGCTGATAATCATTGATTTCATCAGGATAACTCAACGATCTAAACACCATAGCATCGCTTTCAAGATAAAAGGTATCATTTTCAAACATAGCAGGAATCGAAACCCATGCTAACTCATTCTGAAGAACAACAGAATTAGAATCATTGTTGTCGACATATAAGCCACCATATAGCGTGTTTGCACTGTTAATTGGGTTTACCTTGAACACAGTTCCATGAACAACTGTATCTTTTTTGAAGTAACGTGCTTGGTCTTTTCTGTATACTTCTTCTCCGTTAAAATTTCGATAGATAAACTGAGGTCTTTCACTAGAAATATCTGCAGTTCGCATTACAGAAACTAAACCATTATACAAGGGCAACATGCAATCAAAATTTGGATGAAAATCAACTACTGGTAGCGAAGTTAAATATGACTGAATTACAACAGAATTGTCTTTCTTTAAATGCAATTTTACGCCTGAATACAATATTTTCTGACCATTAATAAAATGAAAATAGGTGATATGCTTTCCACTTGGGCTTGAATGTTTTACATGTTCAACTAATTGATGATTAGAGGGAAGTTTAAAGTATGATTCAAGCTTCTTATTTAAGTACATATCTGCATTAGCCAAAGGCATTTCGGCCAAATACACAATGGTTGATTTAGAAAAATTTAATTCCCCTTTCTGAGCAAATATTGCTACCCAAAACACCAAAAATACACATGATAATAAGACTCTAATCTTCATCTATAACTACTAAGGTATTAATTTTTTTTATTTCTGTGAGTAACCTAGATGTCACACTTTTAGAACAACGCAAATGAAATATACCATCGGTCACTTCATACGTTATATCTTTATGTCGAGCTAAATAATTGTATAAAACATAAGACTTTGAGTCACTTATTCTACATCGAACCAAATCTTCTAAAATCAACGTTTTTGACTTAGAAGAATCAATGCATAACTGAGCAGTACCGCCATAAGCTTCAATAAGACCAGGAATACCCAGTTTTTTACCGCCATAATATCGCACCACAGCACATCCTACAAACGTCATTTCACTTGATAGCAGAGCGTACAGAATTGGTCTGCCTGCACT
>CBDUEX010000134.1:0-5352 GCA_965366305.1 uncultured Bacteroidia bacterium
AGGCATTCTCCATATTTGCATTTTCAGTTATAATTATAGCGTTGTTACCCCCTAATTCAAGTAACGAATTTCCTAATCTGGCCCCTACTATCTGCCCTACTCTTCTTCCCATTCGCGTGCTTCCTGTTGCAGAAACCAATGGTATTCTTCTATCTTTTGCAATGTTTTCTCCAATTTTATAATCACCAATTATAAGGTTGAATATTCCTTCGGGTAAGTCATTTTCTACAATTACTTCTTTCATTAATTGATGACAAGCAATTGCTGAAAGCGGTGCTTTTTCACTTGGTTTCCAGATACTTACATCTCCGCATACTGCGGCAATCATACTGTTCCACGCCCAAACCGCAACTGGGAAATTAAACGCCGAAATAATTCCAACTAATCCTATTGGATGCCACTGCTCGTACATACGATGATCTGGTCTTTCACTGTGCATGGTAAGGCCATATAGCTGACGTGATAAACCAACTGCAAAATCGCAGATGTCAATCATTTCTTGAACTTCTCCAAGTCCTTCTTGATAGCTCTTGCCCATTTCAACACTTACCAATCTTCCTAAATCTTTTTTACGAAGTCTTAATTTGATACCGTATTTACGTACAATATCTCCTCGAAGAGGTGCTGGAACAGTTTTCCAATATTCAAATGCTTCTTGTGCTTTTTTAATTACATGCTCATACTCGCTTTGCGAAGAATAAACTACAGATGCCAATCTTTTGCCATTTACAGGACTAGTAACATCAATTGTTTCTGTACCTAATGAGGTTACCCATTCTTTTCCAGTACAAATACTTTCGTTTTTATCTTTAATTCCTAGATCAAATAATAATTCTTCTACCGATTTCGCCATTCTTGTAATTGAACTTCAAATGTACTAAATCGAGATGTATAAATAGAGCGTTCTTAGATTGATTTAGAAATAAAAAAGCCGCGATAAATCGCGGCTTCCTTTGTTAAACTTTACCTTTTTTGGCTTTCTTGAGATATTTCTTAATCGATTTTTGCTTTTGGCTTTTGGCGAGCTTAAACGGGGTTTTACCATAGGCATCTTTTGCATTTAAATCTGCACCTTTCTGCACCAATACTCGCACTAAATCCATACTACCATTTCTTACTGCATAATGCAAAGGTGTATATCCTTCATTACCCACTATGTTCGTATTGGCACCTTTTTCTATTAAGGCTTTGGCCATGTTAGAATTGCCATTGATTAATGCATACAGTAATGGGCTTTGACCTGCTTTGTTGTTGGCATTAATGCGTGCTCCTTCTCGAACGAGGTAAGAAATCATTTCAGCATTACCGCCATCCACAGCATAAAAGAGTAGGTTGTTCCCTTTGCTGTCAACAAGGTCTGCTTTTTCACTAATTTTTATAAGCGTTCGCAGTGCTTCCAGGTTTCCGTTTTTCGCTGCCGTAAATTCAAATCTACCTGTTGCTTCGGTGTAATCCTTATCTACAATCCATTTATAAACCAGCCAATATTCTAACCGTTCTTGATCTTTTTTACGAATTGCATAATCAACATTACTGTACAAAGCACTGTTTAGTAAATTGGCTTTTTCATAGTAACCAATTCGGTGTTCTTGAGAACCAATAATGTATTCTTTCCAGCTTTTACCATCGCCAGTAGCAGATTCCCAAACTACTGTTTTTATACATCTGCAATCTTCATCATAAATGTAATCCCCTTTCCAAGCTTCTTCAATTGTTGAATAGGTTCTACTTCCTCTAACGTGTATTCCTTCAATAAAACCATTGGCATCAAATACAGGTCCCCCAGAATTTCCTGGGAATCCATCAATATTGGTCTTAAACCACTCATCTACTTCATTTTCAACAACATACGCATTGTCCGTTAGTTTTAATGGCAAGCCAGTAGGACAACCAATGGTGTACATAGAAGCATATTTGTTTACCGAACCACCTGTTCTAAATCGATACGGTTTGCGATCTGATTCTCGGTTTAACTTTAAGAAAGAGTAATCATACTTTTGTTCAATTACCTGACCATCGCTGTTGGTTGTTTTACCATTATACAGCAAAGCATCCAATACCTCACTTACCTCGTAAACATTATTGGGATCGATGGTTAAGTATCCTGAAGAAGCATTGTAATTATTGTCTTGCGTGTAATCAAACACCCACACAAAATCTTTAGCGTCTTCCATAGTTTCTATACAATGACCAGCTGTTACTAGAATATCTGGAGCAATTAGAAATCCGGTACACGATGCAGCTACGGGTTGATCTAGGAATTTAACATTTGCATCAAATTTGTTTATTCCGTAATACTTAGACAATTGTTGACGGAGGGAAGGTGCATAGACCTTGTTCCCTACAATTTTGTCTTTCTTAATCATAACTGCTGTTGCTCTTGCGTAATCTTTGGTCCAACCAATTTCAGTTACTTCTTTTCTGTCGTCATCACCATAGACACCTCTAGTGTCTTCATCTCCATCCGCAAATGGGTATTCAAATGGTTTCGCTTCGGGACGGTCTTGGGCATAACTGAATAGCACGCTAAAACCGAACACAATGATTAATAAAATCTTCTGTTTCATACTGTTTTAATTTAAGGGTTCTACTATTTTAAATATATACGAGAAGGTACATGCATCTGTGCTCGAACTTAATGCACCAATATCTGCACCTCTACTCATTGAATAACTATCTGCAAAAAGTTTCTCTAACTCGTTGCTTAAATTTCCTCGGGTACCACTGCTCCCTTTCGTCATGAAAATAGGAGTAAAATCAATGGGTTGGTAACTTGCAAAAACTTTAAATGTTTCTGTTCCGTAGGGCGGGTAAAACCATATCTTTTTGTTTAAAATATAGCGTTGACCTGGACCAATTCTAAAGTCTTTTGCATTTTGACCACGTTTTGGGATAAGTGGATTAACTACACCATCGGGTTGTATGTCAATTACATTGAAGTAAACAGGAAACGGGCTGTTATTTATAAGCTCAATCAACACCGTATCTTTGGTTGAAAATTGAGGCATCCCTCCTGCATCCATCTTGTCTGTAATATTCAGTGTATCCACTTGGCCTCCTTTGCCCAATTTCACCGGAATTAATCGCATCTCTACGTTGTAATCGGGATTTGTTAATTCAAGCTCCTTTAAAAATTTCCCTTGAACATAACTCGACATCACATTTTTGAAGGTTCTAAAACCATCATCCACAGGAAAGACGCTGTTCATTCTTCCACGTTGGTAATACTCAAAATATGCAGCATCTTGACTTCGTTCTAAAACGAGTTTACCATTTACTTCTTTGGCAATAAAATCTTCATTGCTCTTAACAGCATTAGTTAACGGAAAGCTTGATAGAAAAACTTCTAAATTGCTCTTCAATTCACCGTTTTTCAGTTCATTTAGGCTTATTCCAATTGTCACATCACCAAAAGTTTGCTGATCGGTAAACACCCAGTAGTCTTCTGCTTTCCCATCCAGAGGAACATCCAAAAGAGCATTGCAAGAAAACGCATCTGCGTAAGTTATTTTTCCTGAACTTAACGGATCTTTATCTTTGGTTGTAGTTGTTCCACTTGCAAATATTTTGATGGTGGTTCCCTCATTTAATCCAGTAAATGCACCGCCTTTAATTAAGGCATCAGTGCCATCAATGCTTTCTACACTGTAATACGATTCTTGAGCTACTACTTTGCCTCCAAACAACAATCGATCGATATCTCCTTCAATAGCAGGGTTTTGTTTTGGAGCAATTATGCTCATTTCTTTTGCTATTTTACTAAAGAGTGTTCGATACGAAAACTTATCGTTCATGCTCTTAAAGCTTCGTGAAAAAGCAACAGAAAGCGAACCGTAGCCATTGTATTCGTAATTTAATTCGTCGGCTCTTGCCGCACTAATTACCACCATTGGAGAAAGATTTTCACTTCCACGAGAAGTGGCTCTATTTTTTTCAAACAGACCTACTTCCGTAACATCTTTATTCAATGGCTTATAATCGGCTGGAGCAAAAGCACCAACACCACCTCTAGGAATTTCCTTGCCTCGAGTTGCTGTTCCACTATGACAAGCGTCTACCAATACCAGTACATCTCCTTCTTTCCCTATTTTCTGGCGAATATCATCTAAATGCTCCCCCAACTCTTCGTCTCTTAAGTGGTTTTCACCTGAATATCCTTTGTCATAGACAGCAGGAGCACCAAATGCTACAATTGCTTCATCGTAGCCGTCAATTTCATCGTGGTTATCATCCATAATTTGTTGGCCATGGCTACTAAAGTGAATTACAACAATATCTCCTGGATTTGCTTTGTTTCTTAAATTAGTGAGGGCTGTTTCAATTCCATTTTTATCTGCTTCGGAATCTCTTAATACCTGAATATCTGTATTTGCAAAACCTTGTTTAGTTAAAGCATCTGCAATTAGATCTACGTCGTTTAACGACGATATCTTCTTCCAACCTGTTACTTCTTCATAATTACCGATTGCAACTATAAGTGCGTGTTTACGAATGGGCGTTTTGCCAAAAAAATATCCAATTTGAAAAAAGAGGATTAGGGCTAATGTTATGATTCTCTTCATCTTACTTTCTTGGTTAATGCCATTCTGTACACTATGGTAAACACTTTTATTGTCAGATATCTGTCAGAACAAATTTATCAAATAATTTATATTGGATTCATTTATTCTGCTGATGCCCAAAATCTTGTGATAGAAAGTTAAAAAAAATGTAGGTTTGCTAGCAATGAAATATCCTCGATTAAACAAGCAACTTTTTATTGAAAACAGAAAACGATTTGTAGCTCAAATGGAGCCAAATAGTATTGCCATTTTTCATAGCAATTATCAATACAGTTTAAATGGAGATGCCGTGTTTAAGTTTAAGCAAAACAGTGATATTTTTTGGATGTGTGGAATAGATCAAGAAGATAGCGTACTCGTTCTTTTCCCGGATTGTCCCATACCAGAATACAAAGAGTGTTTGTTTTTAATGGAAACCAACGAGCATATTGCTATTTGGGAAGGATACAAATACACTAAAAAAGATGCAACCGCAACAAGTGGAATTGCCAGTGTAATGTGGAATGATGGATACATGCAAAAATTGCGTCAAATCATTAATATGGCGGAGAATATCTATCTGCCGTTAAATGAAAACGACCGATTCTCACCAAAAAGTCCAAGCAAGGCATTAGACTTTGCTAAAGAATTACAACAATTGTATCCATTGCATACTTACAAAAGAGCGGGAGTTATTTTACAGCGATTGCGTTCTATGAAAACGGAGTTTGAATTGGAGGTGATGCGAGAAGCAGTTCAAATCTCAAAAAAGGGATGGGAACGTATTATGAAATTTGTAAAACCAGGAGTT
>CBDUEX010000135.1:0-5339 GCA_965366305.1 uncultured Bacteroidia bacterium
GGATTTATTTTCACATAACTCACACTGTGCCAGTCGGTTTGTTCGTTTTCTGCAGGTTCGTAACCCTTTCCTTTAAGGGTTTTTATATGTAATATTCGTGGGTGCTTAGCTTTTTTAAGTTGTTCCAATTCATCAACTAAATCAATCACATTATGACCATCGATTGGACCATGATAATCGATGTTTAAGTTTTCAAAAATGTTAGGAGACTGATTTGTAATATTTTTCAGATGTTGTCCAAACGAACCCGAGTTAGGGTCAATTCCCATTTGATTATCATTTACAATTACCAACACATTGGATTTTGATACTCCAAGATTGTTGAGTGCTTCAAATGCCATGCCGCCGCTAAGCGATCCATCACCAATAATGGCAACATGGTTTCGATCTTGTTGGTTTAAAAGAGCAGCTTCAGCCATCCCAAGAATTGCTGAAATGGAAGTTGATGAATGACCTGTTCCAAAGTGATCATACTTGCTTTCCGAAAGTTTAGGAAAACCACTTAATCCATCCTGTTTTCGAATGGTATCAAATTCTGCTTTTCTACCAGTTAGAATTTTATGAATGTATGCTTGATGACCAACATCCCAAACCAATTTATCGTAGCTGAAGTCATGCACATAATGAAGAGCTACCGTTAGTTCAACAACACCAAGATTGGCACTAAAGTGACCGCCATTTTTAAGAATTTTATCGATAAAAAACTCACGAATTTCCTCACACAATTTGGGAAGTTGTGCTTTGGTTAATTTTTTAAGATCAGAAGGGATTGTTATGGAATCCAATAAATTCAAGGTGCAAAGATGATGTATTATCCCAATTTTTTAGTCATTTGATAGTGTTCCATTCCAACTTCTTCAAAAGCTGCCGAACAGATGGTGTAACCCAGTTTTTCATAGAAGCCAACGGCATAATGTCGGGCGTTGAGTAATATAGAATCCATGCCATGGTTTAGAGCATAAGATTCAAGAGCATTTACCAGTGCTATTCCATATCCTTTTCCTCTTACTTTTTCAGAAGTAGCCATTTGCCGGAGTTTGCCAGTTTTAGACTTGTAATTAGGTATTAAAATTACCACACCAACCACTGCATCATTATCGACTACTACAAAGTGCACTTGATTGTTTTCATCAGATAAATCTTCATTGGAAATATCCATACCAAGAGGTAAGCGAAGTATTTCGTTTCTAAGTTGAACCGAATGGCTGTAAAGTTTATGGTTCGTGTCTATTGTAATTACTTGGTGCACAGGATTCAAATATACTTTAGTCTTAATGAAGAGGAAGGCTAATTTTTACAATGACACCAGTCGTTTTGTGGTTGTCAGATTTAATATTTTTAATTTCTAGCGAGAGTAGGCTTTCTTTAATTTCAGAATTGAGAAGTGCTAATCTTTTTTCTGTGATTGAGATTCCTTTGGATACATGAGTTTTATTGGAGTTTTCATCAATTCCTTTGCCATTGTCTTGAACTTCAATTAGAATAATTTCTTCTTTCTCATCCAAATCAATACGAAGTGTTAATTCACCGTCTTTGGTGTCCTTTGTAAACGCATGTTTGATTGCATTTTCGATAAACGGTTGTGTGATTAAAGGAGGGAGCGACGCATCTTGTAACGAAGGGGATTCACCTATTTCAATGGAAAATTTGAAAGGATCAGGGAAGCGGAGCTGTTCTATTTCTACATAATCTGTGATAAAGGCGATTTCTTCTTCAACAGAAATCCTCTTCATTTCTGTAAACTGTAAACTTTTCCGAATCAATCGAGAAAAAATGGTAAGGTACTGAGAAGCTTTATCGGTATCAGGCTTATGAATGAGAAACTGGATGGAGTTTAGTGCGTTGAAAACGAAATGTGGGTGCACTTGACCTCGCACAGCTTGAAGCTCAGCTTCTTTAAAGTCAACTTCTAATTGTTTCGTATTTTCTGTTTGCCATTCTAGCTTTCTACGTACCTCCATTTTTTCATGTTTAAGAAGTTTAATGCGGTAGCCCAAGGCAAAAGAAAGAATAATGGTTTCGAGAGCCGCTCCAAACGGCATGAGGTACATGGTGTACGGATAAAACTTAAGGATACCCCAATTGGTAAGTACATAAAAAGTGCCTCCGCTTAGCATGCAAATCCAGCCAGAAATAAATATGATTGATAGCACTTTTTGAGATTTGTATCCGTAAATACCCATAGCAATCACAAACACATAGGTATATAGAAACGATGCATTTAGAACCTGCATTGTAGGATTCACTAATTCACTGTTTGTAAGAATAACTATTAGCACTAAAAAAAATGGAATCAATGAAACCACTACAAACCTGATTAGTCTTTTGGAAACTAAAAATTCAAAATATTTGAGGATGAATAACCAGGCAAAAGGGGCAACTGCACTAGTGAAAAATATCATATCTATCTTACTGAAAGTGGTGAAATTGCCATAAAAATGACCAAGCAAATTACCGTACATAGAAGCCTGTGCTAACGCTATTGAAATGACATAAGTCGCATAGAACAAATACAATTTTTCTTTAATTGAAAAGTATAGAAACAGATTGTAAATCGCTATTACACTCATTAAACCAATGAAGATTCCAAACAACCACTCCCGTTGTGCATAATATTTATAATAGGAATCTAGCGTGTATAGATTAAAAGGTGCAATGCCATCTTCATCCATGTGTATTGTAAGATAAAAAGTAGATAATGAGCCAGCTTCTAGTCTTATACTAAATGAAGGATAGCTTTCTTTAAATTCACGGGTAGACCACGGGTAAATGTCGCCTGTAGTTTTTAGACTCTTAAAATTTTTATCGATAACCTCAAAATGATCAATATTGGGTTGTTCTGCAGAAACAACAAAATCTTCAAGTTCCGACTTATTATTAAACCGACATCGTATTAAATAACTTTCACTTTGATTGCCAAATAAGAGAGCATTATTATCAAATGATTTCCATTGAACAGAATCAATTAGATTTTGATTAACCTGCTGATTTCTATCAATTAATACGTATTCACAGTACTGCGTTAAATTATAAGAAGTGGAATTTTTACTTATAACGAGTTCTTTGCCTTTTCCTACGATTGAAAGTAGGACCAAACAAATCAATAAGGAGATTCTATAGAATTTAGCAGTCAACTAGCCGCTAATATAATTAAAATAAGCCTTTCTTCGTTTGAGCGTCTACTACTGCTATGTTTATCATGTTTACAATTTCTCTTACCGAACTTCCTAATTGTAAAACATGTACTGATTTCTTGAAACCTAATAACACTGGGCCAATGGCATCCGATGTACCTAAGGTTTGAACCAATTTATAAGCAATATTGCCAGATGATAAACCTGGGAATATGAAAACATTGGCATCTTCATCTCCCAACTTACAAAATGGGAATACCTCTTGTCTTAGTTCGGTGTCTAAAGCAATATTTGCTTGCATTTCACCATCTACCATAATTTCAGGATGATTCTTGTGTAAGAAGGCTACTGCATCTCTAATCTTATTATCTGAGCCAACATAGGCAGAACCAAAGTTGCTGTAACTTAACAAGGCAATCTTTGGCTTAATTTGAAGCCGGGTTACCATGCGATGAGTGAGTTTAACTATATCAACCAAATCATGAGTCGTTGGATTGATATTCACTGTGGTATCTGCAAAGAATAAAGGGCCTCGTTTTGTGGTAATTATGTACATGCCAGCCACTTTTTGAAAGCCTTCTTCTTTTCCAATTATCTGCAATGCTGGGCGAATAGTATTGGGATAGTTCCTACTCAATCCTGAAATAAATGCATCAGCTTCTCCAGTTTCAACCATCATTGATCCAAAGTGTGTTCGCTGTCTCATTGCCTTATTTGCTTCAAATAAAGTAAGGCCTTTACGAGCTCTTTTTTCGTAAAAATGCTGAGCATATTCAGAAGTAATTTCAGGTTCTTTTGTTGGGTCAATTATCTGACAATCAGATAAGTTAAGTTGATGTTCTTCAATTAATGCCTTAATTTTATCTTTATGCCCAAGTAAAATTGGAATACAACTTCCTTCTTCTTTTGCAATGCTCGCAGCTTTTAAGATTTTTACGCGATCTGCTTCACCAAAAACTACTTTCTGTGGATTTTGTTTTGCCCGCATTGTAAGCGTTCTCAAGAATCGATTGTCTAAGCCCATTCGCTTTCTCAATTCAGTTTTATATGATTCCCAATCTGTGATATCAAAAGTAGCAACGCCACTCTCCATAGCAGCTTTTGCAACAGCAGGAGCAACTGCAGTAATTAACCTTGGGTCGAGCGGTTTAGGTATAATATAGTCTCTTCCAAAACTCATGTCTGGTTGATTGTAGGCAATAAGCACTACATCCGGAACAGGATCTTTTGCGAGCTCTGCTAATGCACGAACAGCAGCGAGTTTCATTTCTTCATTTATAGCTGTAGCCCTTACATCAAGAGCTCCCCTAAAAATAAATGGGAATCCCAATACATTATTTACTTGGTTAGGGTAGTCCGATCTACCGGTAGCAAAAATGATGTCCTTACGAGAGGAAATTGCTTTATCATAAGAGATTTCAGGATCTGGATTTGCTAAAGCAAAAACAATGGGATTCTTCGCCATTGACTTTACGTGATCGATCGATAATACATCAGCCCGTGATAAACCAATAAATACATCTGCACCCTCCATTGCATCGTCCAATTCGAAAAAGTTCAAATCTGTAGCAAAGTAGCCTTTATGCTCGTCTAATCCTTTTCTGTTAGAACGGATTACACCCTTACTATCAAGCATTAAAATATTTTTTCTTTGCACTCCAAGTGAAACAAATAACCTTCCACATGCAATAGCACTTGCTCCTGCACCGTTGATTACCATTTTTACCTTATCGATCTTCTTCTTGGCAATTTCAAGTGCGTTAAGCAATGCTGCTGCACTAATTATTGCGGTTCCGTGCTGATCGTCGTGCATCAATGGAATATTCGTTTCTGCTTTTAATCGTTCTTCAATTAAAAAACTTTCAGGTGCTTTGATGTCTTCGAGGTTTATTCCACCAAAGGTGGGTTCCATTGATTTAACCACTTTGATAAATTCTTCTGGATCTGTAACATCTAATTCAATGTCAAATACATCAATATCAGCAAATATTTTGAAGAGGACTCCCTTTCCTTCCATTACTGGCTTAGAAGCAAGTGCACCTAAATCTCCCAATCCAAGCACAGCTGTTCCATTACTAATTACAGCTACTAGGTTTCCCTTTGCTGTGTATTTATAAGCATCCTGTGGATTTTTAGCAATTTCCAAGCACGGTTCTGCAACACCAGGAGAGTAAGCTAAGCTCAAATCTCTTTTGGTTTGTGTTG
>CBDUEX010000136.1:0-5332 GCA_965366305.1 uncultured Bacteroidia bacterium
ACCAAAAAGTCGACTTCACAAGCCACTGAATTCGGTTTGAGTGTTGGACTTGATGTAATCTTAACAATGGCATTCGAGACGTTTCCTTGGTTAGCAAAGTGAAGTAAAGAATTTTTGGAAGCACTATGGTAACTAATTAAAAAGCCAAGGAACACTACTTCAAGGAGCAGCCCCATTGAAATAAACAATTGGAGCTTCGGGTTTATATTTCGTTTTAGATAGTAGTGAGCTGCTATAATCAATAGCATGATTAATGGAAAAACTACTTCTATCGCTATTATTAAATCAGGAGATTTTGAACATAGCAGTATCCCTCCAATAAATGGTATTAGAATTTTAAGAAGAGGTATGTGTCTTTGCACATACATTTACTTGTGTTTAACTATGCTTTCGATACATTAGAGCTTTCAGTTCGTCTTTTAGTTCTTCATTGTCCCAAAGTCTTTCAACTTTGTATTCGTGGTAAATTTCAAATGCAGCTTCTCTGTTCTTTGCATTATCTAATTTACCCATAAATTCATTGTATGCTTTTGCATCTCCATCAAAGAAATTACTTTGAAATTCAAATCTTTTAGCAACCGAAATTGCCTTTGGAATGCTAGCAATTGGCTTGCTACTAAACTTCTCAAACAAAGATAGCATTTCATCTTCAACCTGTTTTTTTGATTTTGATGGAGTTTCAGCTTTTGTAATTTCTACCTCTTTGGTAATTTTGGTCTCCTCCTCTTGTTTCGGGAGCTTCTCCGCAACAATTGTTTTCTTCACTTGAGGCTTTGCTTGACTTGCCACACTTGGTGCGGTTGTAATTTTCCCAGACAAGGCAAGTTTGTTAATTTGTTCGTAGAGTTCGATACATTGTTTTCTTAACACATCAATGTCTAATTGAGATAGTTTTTCACTGTGTAAACTTAGCCTGTTGTTGTTAATGCTTAATAAGCCTAATAGTTCGTCAATTTTTTGATGTGTATTATCTCTACTCATAATTATGCTACGAATAAAACTAATAAATATTACTTTCGACAACTCTTATTTATACGAATGTTTATTGAACCCAAAAATAGTAAAGGATGGATTGAAGTAGTTTGCGGTTCAATGTTCTCTGGCAAAACAGAAGAGTTGATTCGTAGAGTTAAACGAGCTAAAATCGCAAAATTACGAACCCGTATTTTTAAACCTAAAATGGAGATTCGTTACGACAAAGTGAAGGTGGTTTCTCATGATGATAATTATGCAGATTCGTTTCCAGTTGAGCATTCTAAAGAGATTCTCAAATGGATCGATGACATAGAAGTTGTTGGTATAGATGAAGCACAGTTTTTCGATGCCGATTTGCCGGAAGTTTGCAATATCCTGGCAAACAGAAATAAGCGTGTAATAATTGCTGGTTTGGATATGGATTTTTTAGGTGTACCATTTGGCCCAATGCCCGATTTAATGGCAATGGCTGAATATGTAACAAAGGTTCATGCAATTTGCATGCAGTGCGGATCTGTTGCTCAATACTCCTATCGATTTTCAAAAGGAGGCAAACAAGTTGTTCTAGGCGAAAAAGATCAATACGAACCAAGATGCAGAAGCTGCTACCTTAAAGGAATGGCAGAGCAAGAGCTGGAAAAAGATAAATAAAATCACCCCAGAAACGGTAATATCCGTTTGTCTTAAAATAAGTCGGATTAAAACTAATAATTAATAGGAATCCATTCATAATAATTAGCGTTCCGCTTGTCACATAACTTTTGGTAAATAGCAAAACGATTGCAGTAGTTAATACAATAGAAATGATGCTTCCTATTTTGGCCAAACTCAGTGCGTTGGAAGGACCAAATATATTCGCACTTGAAATGAATTTATTTTCTAAATCCTCTTCGAAATCAAAATAAGAAAACAGCATTAAGTTGCTTAGATTTAACAAGAAAAATGGTACAAACAAGAACATTGTTGAAGATGGCACATCATTAGGTATCATTGGAACTAAAGGCAATCCACAAAATCCTAAACTCACAACCAAGGCTATAAACACTTCTTTGATATAGAATCGTACTTTAATTTGTTCAGGGACCAAATGATTAATTGCAAAATGTATTGCGGTTAAAACAAAGAGTAAAATTCCAAATGGAACGTACTTATAATCCAACTGAAAGTATACGAGATATAAAATGATTACACTAAAAACAATCAGAAGTACTACAAGTGATTTCTTGTATTTATAATGAAGGTAATGTCTTTTGGACAAAGATTCTCCTTTTGTTTGAATTCCATCCAACAAATGATCGAATGTATAAATTACCCAAATACTAAGAGCCAATATCAATCCCACAACACCGTTAGGTTCTTGATTAAAGCTCAATGCGAAAAACCAATAGGTTACTAATGACCCTAGAACAACCCAAATGCTAAAGGTATTTACGAAATCGATTAAAGAGTGAATTGGTTTATTTCGTTCCATAGAAGAACGAGACGCTAATTGATTGCAACAACAGAAGTAACCTCTGGCAGCAATTTTTTGATACTTTCTTCAACACCTGCCTTCATTGTTATGTGGCTGATATTGCAAGTTCTACATGCACCTAAGAGTTTGATTTTTACCACAGTATCTTCCATAGACACAAATTCCACATCCCCACCATCTTTTTGTAAGAACGGTCGAATGCTGTTTAATGCTTCTTCTATTTTAGATTCTGATTTAGTCATCGCTTCTTCAAAGGTATTTCAAATTATTTATTTGCAGCTAGAACTGACAGTTTTTGAACGATTTGCCCAACAATTGGCAAATAATGACTTTGTTGATTCAAAAAACTCTTGTCTTCTAAAATAGGAAGCTGTCCTAACAAATCAATGTTCCATTCTTCACAAAGTTTTGCTCCTCCTTCTTTTCCAAATATGTAATATTTCTTTCCTTCTTCTGGTTCGAAGAAACTCATGTTTTCTACTACCCCTAAAATATTCTGTTTTAATTGAGGATTGGTAAACATGTCGATTGCCTTTCTAGTATCTGAAACTGCAACTTCTTCTGGCGTGGTAACTATAAGTACCCCACTTAATGGAATTTGCTGCATGATACTTAAATGTACATCGCCCGTACCCGGAGGCAGATCAATAAAGAGATAATCCAATTCTCCCCAATCAACATCTGTACAGAATTGCGAAATTGCTTTGGATAACATGGGCCCTCTCCAAACTAATGCTTGTTTTTTTTCAACTAAAAAACCAATGCTCATTGTTTTAACACCATCTGATTGAATAGGTACCATAAGGTTTCCGTTCATTAAAGGTTTCTCACCTTCTAAATTAAGCAAAACCGGAATAGAAGGACCATGGATATCTGCATCCAAGATTCCAACTTTAGCCCCTGCTTTTTGAAGCGTTTTTGCCAGATTAATTGCTACTGTACTCTTGCCTACACCTCCTTTACCAGACGCAACTGCAATAATGTTTTTTACTGAACCTAAGACGGTATTATTGTCTCTACTTCGTTGCACATTGGAAGTGATGTTGATGTTAACTTTTGCCTGATCACTTACCATTGTTTTAATTGCCGTAGTGCATGCATTAGCAATACTGTCTTTCATTGGACACGCAGGAGTGGTAAGCACCAAATCAAAACCAACAATGACATCGTCAATTGTTACGTTCTGAATCATATTTAATGTTACCAAATCCTTTTTTAAATCTGGATCATCCACATAACTTAAGGCCTTAAGTACTTCTTCTTTTGTAATATTCATTTTATTAAAAATGGGAACATTCTCTTATTCATTTTCAAAATAAACCATTTGAAAAATTTAAACTCACCCAAAACACTGCCAATAATGAACAGGTGGATTTGATAAACAAAATAAATAATAATGGTAATCAGTATCATTTGAAACCACGGTAAACTCCAAAAATCAGATTCTCCAAATAGAAAAACCTGAACAGGTTTTCTTACGAATACTATTGAGCTTCCTGTAACAGAAAATATAACAAAGATCCAAGCCATTCTTCGATCAGACTGGATGTTCCATTTACTTTTTAGTTTTTCCCAAACAGATTTCATATAAGGAGTGCAAAGATGATATTCTATTTTGTATAACCACTTTTCTATACTATTGTTTTACCAAGTTTCGTTTCAATAAATACCAAAACGTATTAACTGAAATATGAAACGATATAAAATTGTCTTGCTTTTTCTGTTTGGAATAGTTTCAACAGTCTCTTATCTCTATTTTAATAACCACTATAAAATTTCCAAAAGGGGAGTTTTAAAATATGAAAAAGCTGAGATCTATATTCAGGCGGGGCATGAAGGAAGAACACAAGGGGCCACTGGAACTTCCAGCAGTTTTGGAAATGAAATTGATTGGACACCTATAGTTGCGGACGAAGCTACTCGGCTCTTAAGAGAAGCAGGTATCACGGTAATAAGAAGTAAGGCTGACAGGAGGAAGTATAGCATTGTGGACTTGGCCTTATCGCTTCATTTCGATGGATGCACAAAACAGTGTGGAAGTGGAGCTTCAATTGGTTATGATGACGTAACTGATGAGCCTGCCGCTAAGGATTGGAAAGCATTTTATAGCAATTACTTTAAATACAAATGGCAAGAAGATAATTTTACTCCTAATCTAAGAAACTACTATAACTTTAAGTATACCATAACTCGGGATGCTGAATTAGTATTGGAATTAGGAGACCTTACATGTCCAACTCAAGCAAAATGGATGAAAAATAATCTTAAGAACTTAGGACATGTTGTGGCATATTTTGCTGCTAAAAGAATTGGAAAGCAACATTTGCTCAAAAAACCACACATACCAAATACAAAATGTTAAAACTTACAATATATTGCATAAGATATTTGTGAAAAACTAAGATAATGAAACGAGTAATTACATCATTCAAAAATGCAAACCGCGAATTGCTAAATGCAATTTCCCAAGAATATCCTAGGGGAGTTGGTGAAGATGAATTGGTAAATTTTCCAAAAGCTGGTGGTGGAACAATAAGAGCTATAGAAGTGATTGTTGAAGATTGCCTTTACCTAGTAAAACTTGAAGATCAAAATTATTATGAGCGGTTCCTTGCCAAAGATGATGATGAGGATGACGACGACGATGATGACTTGGATACTGATTTAGATGATGACATAGACATTTCTGATGACGTTGATGATGTTATTGACGAAGATGACGATTAAGTCTTAACCAATTCGTTTCAACTGAAACCTTTTATTCGTTACACTTCTTCCCTATCTTAAGCATCCGTTATAGCAAAATTTTTTGTGTAACCGAATTCCCTATCCAATTAAAAATTCAAAAAAATGAGCATAAAAAAAGGGAGCAGATATCTGCTC
>CBDUEX010000137.1:0-5332 GCA_965366305.1 uncultured Bacteroidia bacterium
CGGCCCGGGCTTAGGCGTCATCACTCAGTTTATGGTAGCTAAATGCAATCATTTTCAAGCTGTGGAAATTGATCCAGAGGCCGCAGAATTATTGGAACAAAAATTCCCAGGAATTCAACTAATAAAAGCAGACTTTCTTAAAGTTGATTTAAGCCAATATTATACGAATTCCTTTAGCTTAATAGGAAACTTCCCATACAACATATCCAGCCAAATAGTCTTCAAGATTATTGAACACTCAGACTTAATAACCAACTGGGTTGGCATGTTTCAATTGGAGATGGGCATTCGATTGGTAGCACAGCCAAAAGATAAAAAAGACTACGGAATATTGAGTGTGCTGGTACCTTTCTATTACAAAATTGAAACTGTAATGAAATTACCTCCAAGTGCATTTAATCCACCACCCAAGGTAAACAGTATAGTTGTAAAAGCAGAAAAGAGTAACCATGTAGCAAAATGCGATATGGTTTTACTTAAACGAATTGTAAAAACGGCGTTTGGTCAACGAAGAAAAACGCTTTCAAATAGTTTATCCAGTATTCTCTCAAAAGACATTATAAATACGCACCAATTTGCTACCTTGCGACCCGAGAATTTAACCTATCTTCAATTTGAAGAACTAAGTATATTCGTAGAGAAACATGTCAGCAACTGAGATAACAAAAGAATTTATTGACGAGCTAATCAGCCACATTGATAATGAGCAAATGGAAGATCTTTCTCCTATTTTGGATAAACTTTTCCCTCAAGATATTGCTGAAATCTTTGATGAGCTAGAATTAGAACAAGCTGTTTATCTGGCTTCTTTGCTAGATGAACAAAAACGAGTTGATGTTCTTACGGAACTGGAACCTGAGGTTAAACTCAAGTTTTTAAGAGGGTACTCCAGCGATGATATTGCAAATACCTTTTTTGCTCTTATGGATTCAGATGATGCGGCGGATATATTAAATTCCATCGAAACTGAAAAAAGTAAAGAAATACTTCGGAAAATTAGCGATAAAGAGCACAGTAAGAACATTGCTTCACTTTTAAAGTTTCCCGAAAATACAGCAGGCTCGTTGATGGCAAAAGAGCTTATTCGAGTGAAGTTGCATTGGACTGTAAAAGAATGCACAGAAGCGATAAGAAAGCAAGCCGAGGGTGTCTCAAACGTCTTCTCAGCGTATGTGGTGGATGATTATGAGGAGTTGGTTGGCTTAGTGTCTTTAAAGAAAATACTGCTTTCTAGTGAGCAAACGCAAGTAGAGAAAATTTACCGCGACAATGTCATATTTGAAAATACATATGCCAGTGGAGAAGAAGTGGCTTCCACCATGCAAAAGTATGATTTGGTAAATCTACCTATAGTGGATGCCTTTAATCGACTAGTTGGAACAATTACGTTTGACGACGTACTGGATTATGTAAAAGATGAAGCAGAAAAAGATTATCAAATGCTTTCTGGTATCTCCGAAAGTGTAGAAAGTACTGACTCTATTTGGTTAAACACTCGTGCTCGACTTCCATGGCTAATCGTAGGATTGGCTGGAGGTATAGCCAGTTCATTGGTTATTGGAAATTTTGAAGCTGAGCTTCAAAAATATGTTCAGTTGGCTTTGTTTATGCCATTGATAATGGCAATGGCAGGAAATGTGGGTGTACAATCATCTTCCATCATGGTACAAGGTTTGGCAAACAACTCCATTGATAGTAGTAAGATTTACGGGAAACTCGGAAAAGAATTGGCAGTAGCTTTATTGAATGGCCTCGTTTGTTCTCTCCTATTAATGGGTTATGGATTCATATCGGGCAATTCACGCGATATAATGCTTACCGTTAGCTTGGCACTTTTAACAGTGATTCTGCTAGCAGCTATTGTTGGCACTATAGTACCTCTAATACTGGATCGTCTGAAAATTGATGCAGCAATAGCAACAGGTCCCTTTATCACCACTAGTAATGATTTACTAGGCTTATTCCTCTACTTCGTTATAGGGAATATGATTCTGGGCTAAATCATTGAACGAAATAAACACAATAGTTTTTCCCTATAGTTAAAGTCATTCCCAAGAAAATTGAATTGATTTTAATTCTTAACAGTCATTTTCTTCGTAACCTTTTCGCCATCAGCTTCCAACGTATAGAAGTAAATTCCGTTTGGAAGATTAGTTACATCAACCACAAATGTTCCAGAATTAGGCAAGGTTTTAATTTCAAGCGTTTTTCCTAAGATATTAGAAATAGTAAGTGTTGCTTGAGGTGAAGAAAACTGAACTTCAACATATGTTTTCTCATTGGCAGGATTTGGATAATTCTGACCTAACTTAATATCTCCAGTTGCAAAAGCAACAGCAGAAACTAAGAATGTTAAAACCGCTATGTGTAAAATTCTTTTCACGTTGTTCTTACAAATTTAATGAAAAATTCGTGCCAATGTCAGTTTTTGTTAAATTTTTTGGTTCAAGACAATAAAAGTGTGCCTATTTACGTACACCTATATTATACTTTGCTACACTTTAAACGACATAAATCCATTTTCAAGTTGCAAACGACTCGCTAAGTTATTCTTAAACAGTGATCCCGTACCTAATCCTTGATGTAGCTTAGTTTCGTATTGACTTACCCATTGAGCAATTGCGTTTAGCCCAATATTCCCTTCTAATGCAGATGTAGCCCACCAATTGATACTTAACGTATTTGCCAGCTTTATCCATTCATCAGATTTAGACAAACCACCGAGTAAATTGGGTTTTAATATGATGTATTGTGGTTTTAAGTGATTGAGTAATTGATATCCATATTTCTCTACAGAAACTCCAATAAGCTCTTCATCCAAGGCAATGTCAATTATTCTTTCATGACATAATTCTTCCATCTCATCCCAATTATCTTTTGCAATAGGTTGTTCGATGCTGTGAATCTCAAATCGTTTGAGTTCTTTTAATTGTTCTGCCGCTTCATCCGGTTTGAACGCCCCATTTGCATCAAGTCTAAGGGAAATTTTAAACGCCGAATAATGTGAACGGATTTTTTCAATCATTCTACATTCATCATCAAAATCTTGTGCTCCCACTTTCAACTTGATTACCTTAAAGCCTGCATCAATTTTATCCAGAGCTTCTTGAAACATGGTTTCCGTATCATTCATCCAAACCAAACCATTAATAGGAATTACAGACTGGCCTTTGGTAAACAAAGTGTCGAATAAGATTTCATTTTCAGAAAGTAAATCTAGATACGCGGTTTCGATTCCAAATCGAATACTTGGATAGTGTTCTAATTCAAGCTCATTAAAGTCTTGATTGAAACAAAATTTTTGGAGTTTTTGCCGAAGGACTTCTTCATAATTAGGAATGTCGTCTATGCTCAATAACGATAGCGGTGCTGCTTCACCTATTCCTTTTCTACCCGTATCTAAATCGAATAGATAAATGATGAATATTTTTCGAGTTTCGAAAATATTTCGGGAGGTTTTAGCTGGTTTGTTAAAAACCAATTCGTATGGTTTTATATCGAACGTTAACATCTAAAGATAAAACCGAAGTGCAAATAAAAAAACGATTCCTAAACTGCTTAGCGACAGGAACTTGAGCTGAACATTATAGTCATCTGAAGTTTCTGCTTCCTGCAACTTTTTAATGTGTAAGTATCCCAATATGACTGCTCCTAATGGTGCTAAACTCATGTAACTTGTTGCGAAATGATGTACCATAAATCCTAACACAGCTATTACCATGAGTAGAATCTGATAAGAAATTGCTCCTCCCTTTCCAAGCTTAGAAGCAAGAGTGATTTTATTCGTAAGAATGTCTTTATCTAAGTCGCGAATATTATTGACGTTTAAAACGCCAACACACAATGCTCCGTATGCAAATGCAGGTAATAAATGGACAGATTGAAACTGTTGTTTGTATAAAAATGCGGTGCCTAAAACACCTACCAAACCAAAGAACAAAAACACAAATAAATCTCCTAGTCCATGATACCCGTATGCCTTCTTCCCAACAGTATAGCTAATAGCAGCCACTATCGAGAAAATCCCTAATCCTAGAAATTGAAACCAATGTTTCCAATCATTATCAAATGCTAAAAAGAGCAAATAAACTCCTGAAATTAAAGCCAAAACAACAAATAAACCAATTGCCATTTGCATTGATTTCGGTGCGATATTTCCTCCTGCAAGTTGCCTATCTGTTCGGTGGTTATCCGTGCCTTTCTTATAATCTCCATAATCGTTTGCGAGATTGGAAAGTATTTGTAGAAGAATTGCGGTAATAGCTGCAAACAAGAATATATCTGTCCTAAACGACAGTCGATTTAGATTACTGCCTAGCACAATAGCTCCAAATGCTAGAGGCAGTGTTTTTAATCTGAAAGCGGCAATCCAGTGCTTCATCATATTTTATTTGTTGGTTATTTCACCCAAACATTGTTGCTGGTATCGGTATCAGCAGTTTCTAAGTTTGGATCCAGTGTAATTTTCTTCGCTGGTCGATCTGTAATAATTATCTTACTTACTGCGTCTTCTAGCTTCCAAATTTCTGCTGGAATTCGTACTTCTTCACTTGTTCCATCTTCATAATCTAGTCTGAAGATTACTGGCATAATAAGCTTTCCTACCAATTCTAAATCAATTTGATAGAAGTAGGCATTTTCGTTTAATTTATCTTTACGAGAATCAACAATATTGTTTTTGACTAAATCATACGCCTCACTTGGGTTATTAGCGTTAACTATACTTTGTAAAATTGGATCGAAATTGCTGTTCTTAGCTTGTTTCTTCACCATTTTCTTAGCTTTTTTCGTTGAAGCTTTCTCACTTGGTTGATTGAACTTCAATTGAAATTCTTGCACTTTGGTCATGGCAATATCGCAATGGTCGGTGGTATAAAACCAACCTCTCCAGAACCAATCTAAATCTACTGCACTTGCATCTTCCATTGTTCTGAAAAAATCTGCAGGACTTGGGTGCTTAAACATCCATCGATTTGCATAGGTTTTAAAGGCATAATCAAAGAGTTCTGGTCCCATTATCGTTTCTCGCAAAATATTTAATCCTGTACACGGTTTTCCATAGGCATTATTCCCAAATTGATGGATGCTTTCTGAATTGGTCATTATTGGAGAAATGTAACGTTTGTCGCCACTCATATAAGGCACAATTTTTTGTGCTGGACCTCTTCTGCTTGGAAACACTTTTTCTGTTTCATCTGTCCATGCTTTCTCTGTTTGGTATTGAAGAAAAGTATTTAAACCTTCATCCATCCATGTCCATTGTCGTTCATCAGAATTGATGATCATTGGGAAATAGTTATGACCTACCTCATGAATAATTACCAAAATTGTT
>CBDUEX010000138.1:0-5317 GCA_965366305.1 uncultured Bacteroidia bacterium
GACGAACTTGAATCAACGTCCTGATTATTGTTATCGCGTTATTGGCCACCGCCATACCGTGGATGGGGAGTCGCAAGTAATTAGTATTTCAAATGAAGATTGTTCACCAGTTCGTTCTTCCATATTTTATCCAAACGCCTTTACCCCTAACAAGGACAACCTTAATGAATACTATGTAACACCTAGCATATACATCAAAGAATATCATATTACCATCTTCAATAGATGGGGAGAAATGGTGTTTGAAAGCTTTGATTTAACGCACAATTGGGACGGCGAATATTTGGGAAAACCTGCACAACAAGATGCATATGCCGTTATAGTAGAAACGATAGGAGTTGACGGAATTAGACGTTTACACTACGGTACAATCACCTTATTGCGATAGATCTCTACGCTTAATTTCTTTCATTATCAAGGATAGCTCTCTACCTGCCTGACCCTTTACACTGGAATTTTCTTGAGCCCTTCTACTTAAATAAGGCAACACCTTCTTAACGGGTCCGTAAGGAAGGTACTTCGCAACATTATAACCTGCTTTAGCCAAATTAAAACTAATATGATCACTCATGCCATAGAGCTGAGCAAACCAAAATCTATCATCAGATTTATCAATATTGTTAGAGTCAATTAAATTAGCTAATAGATAAGAGCTTTCCTCGTTGTGCGTTCCTGCACATATGCTCACCACATCTCTGTTCTCAAAGCAAACTTGCAAGGCTCTATTATAATCGTTATCGGTGTCGGCTTTTGAATCTTGAATAGGACTTGGATAGTTCATATCCTTTGCTCGGTCACCTTCTTTTTCCATATAAGCTCCTCGCACCAATTTAAACCCAAGTTTATATCCCTTTTCACGAGCTCTAGCAATTTGTGCTTCAATCTCTTGAATTCGATCTTTTCTATACAATTGAACAGTGTTATATACAACCGCATTTTCTTTGTTATACAACATCACATTTTCGTAAGTGGCTTCATCTACTGCTTCTTGTATCCATGATTCTTCTGCATCTACCAGTATTTTAACCTGCTTATCAGCGGCTAACTTGCATAAAGCTCCAATTTTTCTTTTGAATTGAGCTAATTGTTCATTTTGAGAAGTTGAAAGTGGCGTTCCATTTGAAGCTTTTTCTAAAACCGAAAACTCACCAATGCCACTGCACTTAAATACCGCAAAGGGATATTCCGGTTTATTTGCTGCTTCTACAATAACTCGAGACAACTCCTTGAAAGTAGCTTCATAACTCTGGTTGCTGCCTTCTCCTTCTACCGAATAATCGAGAATAGCTCCTATGCCATTTTCATAGAGTTCTATGGCCGAAGGGTTGCTACTTTCGATGGTTTCACCACCACAAAACTGATGAAAAATGGTGCTTTTTATTAAGCCCTTGATGGGTATACCAATAGACAACGCAAAGTTGGCAAGAGATGGACCATAGTTGACTAAACTGGGATATGAAAACGCTTGAAAAAGACGATATGCCTTTTTCAGATCAGCTTTTGATTTGTGTGCAAAAGCTACTTCTGTATCATCAAAAGATAATTTCATCGCTAGGACAAAATTATACTTTTATACAGTAGAAACCGAGAAAATTAAACTTGAGAATTTACCCAATTATAGAGATGATTCATGCCTCTTTGTAGAGGATAATCGGGCTTCCAATTTAGAACTTTGGAAATAAGTAGATTGTCTGAACAGCGACCATTTACTCCAATGGGACCGTCAATATTTTTAATGGTAAGCGATTTTCCGCTAATGGCAATCACCATTTCTGTTAATTGATTGATAGTCACCATTTCTGAGGAACCAATATTTACAGGTTGTTTGTGGCTCGATTCCATTAAACGCAGAACACCTTCTATACATTCGTCTACAAATAAAAATGAACGTGTTTGCTCTCCTGTACCCCACACTTCTATTGCATCATGGTTGTTTGCTTGTGCTACTTTTCTGCAAATCGCTGCAGGTGCTTTTTCACGTCCACCTGTATAACTTCCATTGGGGCCGTATATATTGTGAAAACGTGCAATTCGAACATCTAAGCCATAATTTCGGGCATAACTCAAATATAAACGTTCGCTAAACAGTTTTTCCCAGCCATATTCACTGTCTGGATTTGCAGGAAATGCAGAAGCCTCTGCACAATTTGGATTTTGAGCATCCATTTGATTTTCTTCAGGATAGATACATGCAGAAGAAGAATAGAACAGTTTTGTTTTCGTATTTTTTAAAGCCTCAGCCACATTTAAATTAATTTGTGCCGAATTGTGCATGATATCCGCATCATTTTCACCAGTGAAGATAAAACCAGCCCCACCCATATCTGCTGCTAATTGATAAACTTCATCAAATGAGTTGTTTTTAAAAAAGTCGTTTACAAAGTCTTGTTTTCTGAGGTCATTTAGGTAGAATTCATCCGCAAGGGATTCAGCATATTCATTTTTAACTAAATCTACTGCAACTACATGGCATTGCATGTTTTTTAGTTTAGCAACTAAATGATTTCCAATAAATCCACCACCACCTAATACGGCTACCTTTTTTGTCATAATGTGTTTATTATATTAGCTAAATAATCTCCGAGCTTTTTACTGTCAAAATAATCTTTGGCATATTCATAACCCCTGGTTGCTACAGCGTCTGCCTCACCCCTATTTCTATACCGTTCTTTAATGGTATCAGCCAAAGATGCAGCACTGTTTATTTGGTATTTGTACACCTGATTTCCATCCTCAAAATCTTCAGAAAAACCATTGCCATTACTCATTACAACAGTTCGTTTGCAGGCAAAATATTCTCCCAATTTGATAGGATAACCATAAGCGGCGAATTTGGAATCATTTCTATTCATAATCAATGTGTCGCATTCGCACAAAAGCCAAGGAATTTCATCAAAGGCAACGGTACCTGTAATTTCAATACTATCGGCAATTCCCAATGCTTCTACTTTCTTTAAAAGTACATTCATTTTGGGATGATGGCCCACTAATCGTAATCGAATATCTGGAATGTCCTTTTTCAATAGAACAACAGCGTCTAATAAGGTTTCTATTCCATCTTTTGAAGCAAATGATCCTATGTATCCTAACAAGTGTTTTTCTTCTTCCCGATCGATATTAAATCGTTCTAAGTCCACTAAAATTGGAAAGAGGTAGATGTTATCTTTTCGTACTAATTTGAAATGATTAAGAATGTTATTAGAAATTGCCAGTAGCACCGTGGCATGTTTTGAAATCCATTGTTCTTCTATTTTGTGAATTTTGGGGTTCTTGTTTAACGAGAACATTTCTGTTTGATCAACCACAATTGATTTCCCAAGTAGTGAAGCTAATCTAAGCCCCAGTAATGAATCTGTAAACCTAGGATTGTAAAAGTACAACACGTCATACTTTCGGCTATTGAACAAAATGAAAAAAAACATCATTACATGCCCTACTGCAATCTGTATAAGTCTAAGTATAAAAAGTTGCGGGTATTTTCTGGAAACACTAAGAAATTTAACTTGATGATCTCTCCAAGTATTGGGCTGTGGGTGATTTATGGATTTACTAAACCTACTCGGGTACACAGACACAAAATCAGAGTCCCAGTTATGTAGTCTCAACTCGGTTGCAATCGATTTCAATCGTGCATTTTTGGTATTCCCCTCCGGAAAATCACCGCTAAATATGAGTGCTATTCTTTTAATAATCTACTGATTAAGAACTTGATTATATAAATCTATTACCTCATCCAACTCATGTTGAATGGAAAATTGAGACACTTCTTGCGAAAAATCATTTGATTCTTCCCGCTTAAAATGTTCCAACGCAGTTTCAAAGGTCTTTTGAATTGATTTTTCGTCGTAAGCTTCACTCAAATAGCAGTTAGACAAATGCCCTATGCGTGATGGAGTGTCCCCAACAGGTGTTGAAATTACAGATAAATTGCAGCTCAACGCCTCTTTCACAATATTTGGAGAACCTTCTTGCATGGATACTTGTAATAAGAAATCTGCTGCCTTCATATACTTAAAAATTTCTTGAGGAGTTTTTCTCCAAAGGGCAATAAATTTAATCGGATACTTCCCTTCACAATTGGCAACGATTTTTTCTGCTAGGAATAATCGCTTACGAGCATTTCTAGCATTCCCAACAAACAACACAACAATTTCCTCGTCGTTGAAGCCAAAGTAATTTCTAAGCTCCTGTTTTGTTTCAATTGGGAGGTGTTTAGTATCTACCCCGGAAGGAATAATCTTATTCAGCTTTTTCGTTGGTAAATAATCCCTCAATTCCTTGCTCACATAAATGCAAGCATCACTTCTGAACGCCGCAAACCGGCTCACGCGATTAACGATTTTAGAGATTATATCATGCTCTGAATTTGCATTTACAATACCGTAAACATCAGAACCTCTAAAGCTTACAATTAGTTTTTCTTTGATAAAAAACGGAACAACAGCTATTGTCTGTCCCCAATTGATATGTACAATATCGTAATGATTGTTTTTTAACAATGCCTTTATTCTTTTTCTCGCTTTTAGATAGTTTTTAAGATTTCTTTTTGCTTCGAAATGAAATAAGTCAACTTCAACCCTCGATTTAAGCCCTTGGTATAAACGCCCAACAAATGGAGCGATATATGGCATATCTTCTGTAGCGTAATACGGTGAAATAAATAAGACCCTCAAGTTATTCTAATAGGCCTTTTATGGTAGTCTCAATTCGTTGCTTTTCTTCGTTAGACAAGTTTGAACCGCTTGGTAAGCATAAACCAATTTCAAAAAGGCCATCGGAAACGCCATTGAGATACTTCGGGTAACTACTAAATATCGGTTGTTGATGCATTGGTTTCCATAAAGGTCTGCATTCAATATTTTCATTTTCTAGTCCAATGCGAATATCCTCACGTGTGATACCTTTATCATTTGGCCCAATTGTAACGCAAGACAACCAATGATTTGATCGTAAGTCTTCACTGTATTCTGTAAACACGTCAATAAAATCGTAGTTGCTAAACAATTGTTTGTACCATTGATTATTAGCTCGACGTTTTTCTATCCACTGGTCTAACACTTGCAATTGACCTCTACCTATACCTGCAGTAATGTTACTCATTCTATAATTATAGCCAATTTGGCTATGTTGGTAATGAGGTGCTTGGTCGCGTGCTTGAGTTGCTAAAAATCGAGCTTTTTTTACATGTTCTTCATTTCGCGAAACCAATGCTCCTCCTCCAGAAGTAGTAATTATTTTATTGCCATTGAATGAGAAGATATTAATCTC
Organism: uncultured Bacteroidia bacterium; assembly: GCA_965366305.1. GTDB lineage: Bacteria > Bacteroidota > Bacteroidia > NS11-12g > UBA9320 > UBA9320. The sequence goes on from CBDUEX010000138.1 coordinate 5,269, forward strand.
ACCAAATGTGCCCATTTTTTGTCCTTTATAGTTTGCACCTAATGCTTCA
>CBDUEX010000139.1:0-5291 GCA_965366305.1 uncultured Bacteroidia bacterium
TGTCAACAAATTTGAATGTAGTGCTGGAGTTTTTAGTTACTAGGTTCTCTACGGTGCCTAGAAACGCGATTTGTTCACTTGGGGTAAGAACCGTCACTTTTTGCTTCATCACCATGGAGTTATCTTCTTCTCCATAGTTCATGTCATAAGTAGCACCAGTAGTTAACGTATTTCCTTTAGTTTGCTTCACAGAAGTAAGACCAGATATCCAATTGGGTGCTTGGTGAATATCGGTAGCCGTTCTCCAACATTTCTCTAATGGTGCATTGATGTCTTTATTAACAGTATATTCTAACTCACTGGGAGAAAGTAACACCAGCCCTCCAAAGGCGGCAAGTAGAAATACACTGAATATACCAACGTACTTAACAATTTTCATTTGGCAAATGTACTATTATACAAAAGGTGATTAACTTATATTCTCAAATTCGCTATATTAGTACCCAACTAACTTATTGTCTAATGCTAAAAAAATTACAAATTTTCTTAATTGGTGCACTATTATTCATTTTCAACTTTGACGTGAATGCACAAGTTACCTCATTCCCCTACAATGAAGATTTTGAAGGAGCCTCAATTTTACAAACTGCGAATGCCAGCTGTGATGCAACGATTAATGGAGCAACTATTTCTGGTTGGACGCAAGACACAAATGATGATGGAGATTGGAGAGCCGACACTGCCGGAACCACATCCACAGGAACTGGACCAGGAGCCACAGTTGGAACCACTGGAGTAAATGTGGGAACTGATGTGAATCCAGGCACCACAGGAGGTGTATATATGTACACTGAGGCAACCAATGGAACTACATGCTCTGGGGCTGAAATAAATTTAATAAGTCCGTATTTTGACTTTAGCACAACGAATAAATATTATCGAATGAAAATCAATTATCACATGTTTGGAGCAGGAATGGGTTCTTTGCATATTGATGTATTTGATGGTGCAACATGGACGGATGATGTTTGGACAATTTCAGGAGACCAAGATACTTTGTGGCATGATAAATATGTGAATCTGGCAAATTACAATGATGACAGCGTACAAATTCGCATTCGATCTGTTATGGGAACTAATTTTCAAAGTGACATGGCAATTGACGACATTACTGTGGAAGAATACACTCCTTACACCTATGATGTTGAACTTACCAAAGTTTCATTTACTCAATTTGAGTATCCTATCATTCGATTGAGACAAGCTGATTCTATCGGATTTAATGGAACAATTAAGAATGATGGTCTTACTGAAACTACTCAAACGAAGATTAACATTGATGGTCCCAATTCCTTTTCTACGAGCATGGACTTCGACACTTTACAGAGTTATACTGTAGCGTCAACCGATGCCAATGATAAATTTTTAGCAACCTCAACAGGACAAAAACAATTTTATTTTGAAACTTCTATTGCCGAAACCGATGGAAACTCAAGTAATAATTACGATACCTTAAGCTTCCAAGCTTCTGATACTGTAATGGCACGGGAGGATGGTGAATTTACTAATGGTATTGGAATCAATACGGGTACAATTGAAATGGGGCAGAAGTTTACTATTATCAATAATGATACAGTTACAACGGTTAGCTTCTACATTCCAACACCAAATGTTGGAGATTCGGTTCAAGTGCATTTTAGGAACTTCAATATAACACCTGGCACTATTATTCAAAGTTCACAGCCTGTTGTGCTTAAGGCAAATCAAAACTGGTATACTGCTCGATTGAATTGTGCCGTTCCAGTAACTGCTGGAAAGTACTTTGCAAGTGTGGAACAACTGGTTTCCAATGTAAATATGGGTCTTGGGTACACTAACAAGTACTACACACCTGATGCATGTATGTTCACTACAGATGGAGGAGCAACATGGGTTAAGGTAGAAGACCAAAATTTTGATATCACTCTTCTTGTTCGACTAAACTTTAATCTAAACGTGGATATTGTAGCTGCATTGGACAGCACATGTGTAGGAGCCCCAATTAAACTAAACGCTACCAATGGTAAAACATTTTCTTGGAGTCCTAGTAACTTAACAAAAACTCCAACGGCGAAAGCACCATTTGTAACTCCCGTTCAAAACACAACATTCACTGTAACAGCAAGTTTTGGTTGCGGAATTACGCGTACAGCGAGTATTCCTATATATACAAAAGCATTGCCAAGTGCAGTGGTTAGTAATGACACTACAATTTGCCAAAATGAAACTGTGGTTCTCAAAGCAAATGGAGGTTCTTCATATCAATGGCTATCGGGTCCTTCCAATGCAGATTATAGTATTACTCCCCAAAATACAGGTGCATATACTGTAAAAATTGATTCTGCAAATGGTTGTAGTAAGTCATACACGATTCAAGTAAATGTAAACAAACCTGTGGTTACTATTTCGGGAGACACCCTGGTTTGCTCAAATAAAAAAGCCAATTTAGTTGCGTCTGGAACAAATACTTATCAATGGGTTGGAGGACCAGCAACAGCAAGTTATGCCGTATATCCAAGTGCCAACACTACTTATACCGTAAAGGGATTTGATGCTATTGGATGTGAAGCTACAAAATCATGGTTAGTGAAAACAAAAGCTTCTCCAATAATGACACCTATTGCAGATACAGGTGCTTGCTTTACACATACTATAACCTTAAAAGTACAAGGAGACGCGGATTCCTATTTATGGAGCAAAGGCTCTGATTCGGCGAGTGCTACTTGGACGGTTTTCAAAACAGAAACAGTAACCGTTACAGGATCAACGGCCAATGGATGCAAGACCATCGATACGATTGTTGTTGAGCGTTACCTCCCTCCTGTTGCAACAATTGATAATGACACGACCATATGTTACGGAACTTCTGTTGATCTTTCGGCTTATGGCGGAGATGTTTACATATGGAGCACCGGAGATACTGCACAAACGGTTAATGTTTCACCAACTGTAGAAACAACTTATTCTGTAGAAGTTCAGAACACTGAAGGTTGTACTGCAGATAAGAATGTAAAAGTATCGATTGACCCATTACCAATTGTTTCTTGGAAATTTAAAGAGTTTCAAGATTCGGTAGTTTTCACTAATCAATCGCAATTGGCTGATACCTATTTATGGGATTTTGGAGATGGAAAAACCTCCACTGACGAAAACCCTTATCACATTTATGATACAACCGGAGCATATACCGTAACACTTACAGCAAGTAATAATTGTGGTGGCGTTGATAGCAGCTTTACCTTAAATGTGGTAGTTCCTCAAACGGGTAATATTTCTAAGCTAAGTGCATTTGGAGAGATCAATATCTATCCTGTTCCTACAAACTCATTACTTCAATTTACCATCAATAATCAGTTGTACGGTTCATTAATTATGGAAGTTTTGGATGCTACTGGAAAACAAATCAAAACAACAACATTTGCTAAGGCTTCCACAAGTTATTCGAATGAAATAGATTTGAGTGATGTGGAGACGGGTATCTACTTTATTCGATTTACAATTAATAACGCTACTACATCCTTACGAGCAATCAAAAAGTAGCGAATACAATAATCTGATTGAAATCCCATGGCAGATTGCTGTGGGATTTTTTTACATCAATTGAGCGACGTATTTCCCCAATACATCCAATTCAATATTCACCTTTGTGCCTACTTGAAATGTATGAAAATTGGTATGCTCATAGGTATACGGAATTATAGCAACTGAAAAGCATCGTTTATCAATATTAGTAACGGTTAAGCTGGTTCCATTTATAGTTACCGAACCCTTATGAATAATTAGTTTTTCCGCAGGTTTTCCATTTATAGATGTGAAATCAGCATCCAATTCAAATGTATACTCCCAACTGCCATTAACATCATTTACAGACTGAACTGTTGCAGTACCATCTACATGTCCTTGCACGATATGTCCATCCAATCGATCAGACATACGGATGCAGCGTTCCACATTAATTTTTGCACCTATTTTTTGCTCCCCTAGGTTCGTTAAACGCAGCGTTTCTTGTATTGCTGTTACTTTATAGTTTTCGCCGTTAATTTCTGTTACGGTTAAACAAACGCCGTTATGAGCAATGCTTTGATCTATTTTAAGCTCAGATGTAAAATCACATTTAAACGTAAAGTGAGCATTTGTACCTTCTGGTTGCACATCCACTAGTGTGGCTATCGATTCAATAATACCTGAAAACATCTAAGGCAATGTTAGTTTCAACCTACTTCTAAAACAAAAAAATCTCCAACAAAACTGCTGGAGATTTATACTTTCTTTAGGAAAACGAAATCAAATTGCTTCGTTCATCCATTTGAAGTTTCTTAGTCGTTTTAGAAAAAATCGAAATTGTTTTACTTTTTGAGTCATAAGTATAGTAGTTTTAAAATGAAACACAAAGATATGTTATTTCAAGTTAAAATCCTACTGGTATGCTACTTAACGATTGCTGACTTCAAATATTCACGATTCATTCTCGCTATATTCTCAAGTGAAATCCCTTTTGGACATTCCACCTCACAAGCCCCGGTATTGGTACAATTACCGAATCCTTCGGCATCCATTTGAGCAACCATATGTTGAGCTCGCTCACGTGCTTCCACTTGTCCTTGAGGTAACAATGCATATTGTGAAATTTTAGCTCCAACAAACAACATTGCACTACTATTCTTACAAGTTGCAACACAGGCACCACAGCCTATACATTCCGCCGCATCCATACTTAAATCTGCATTTTCCTTACGAATTGGTAATGAATTGGCATCTTGAGTATTTCCAGATGTGTTTACAGAAATGTAGCCGCCCGCTTGTTGTATTCTTTCAAATGACGAACGATCTACAACGAGGTCTTTTAATACTGGAAACGCTTTTGCTCTAAATGGTTCAATATAAATAGTATCCCCATCATTGAAGGTTCTCATGTGCAATTGGCACGTAGTAGTTCCTTTTGCGGGACCGTGAGCTTCTCCGTTTATAAACATTGAACACGTTCCACAGATTCCTTCTCTACAATCATGATCAAAAGCTATTGGTTCTTCCCCTTCGTTTACTAATCTCTCATTTAACACGTCCATCATTTCAAGAAATGACATGTGTTCTGAAATATCAGAAACCTGATAGTCGACCATTTTACCTTTATCTTGAGCGTTTTTTTGTCTCCAAATTTTTAATGTAAGATTCATGTTACTCATACTATTTGTAGCTTCTAGTTTTTAATTCAATATCGTTAAACTCCAATTCTTCTTTATGCAAGACCGCTTCACTTGGTTTGCCTGTATACTCCCATGCAGCAACATATTTATAGTTTACATCGTCTCTTA
>CBDUEX010000140.1:0-5272 GCA_965366305.1 uncultured Bacteroidia bacterium
GTTCTAATCCAACGATTTTTTTCTGATGGGATAAATATTTAATTATAGATAAGGAATGATAAATTTAATAATCCTTATCCTCTTTCAAACTCAACAATGTAATTTGATAGCTTTTAACATCAACTGGAAAAGCTTCATGTGTGATAGTTAATTGAAGCTCCATTGTATCGTTGAGTTCTGGAACCTTCATGTAAAAAGCGTATTCGTTTTCTGCATCTTTTTCGGCCAATGGGCGAGCAAGTCGTATGCCAGTCTCTTTAATCGAATCTCCTAATGCTAATTTACAGTTTAAACTACCGCCCAGATTTTGTGAGGCTTTAATTGTAGCATTTACTCTTATCCAATTGATGTCAGATAACGGACTAGAAGCTGTCGCTAACACGAAAGAGTTATTAGTAGCGAAGCCACTACTTTTATTGGTTCCTTCAGCAACAATGGTTGATTGATATCCATCTTCACTGTTCAAGTATTCATCTGTGTCGAGCAAACTCATTTTAACAGGACTAGGACTTCTATCCAATAAAATTTTACCGTAGTATTTGCGATTCATATCGTTATAATGAAGCACGGTACTGTTGTATTGGTCGATTTGAACCAGGTTGAGGTAGATTAGAAATAGACCAATTGGAAAAGCGAGCATGCCCCATTTGTGTTTAAGAATTCGGTCAATAACCGCAGTAAATCCTAATGCAAAAACCGGATAACTTTGAGTTAACGCACGGGTTGAATACGATGCTCCATATCGCCAGTCGAACCAAGCAATGACCACCCAAATATTCAGTAATGAAAAGACGATAATTGATTTTCTAAAGGGATATTTTTTAATGAAGAAGAAGCCGATAATAAATAGAATAACAACGGGTGTGTAAATAAACCACCCTTTTTCCCAACCAAATAATACTCTGAAAAAGGGGTTCAAGAACACCCATTTACTTCCTACGTTAAATACAAATGTACCTGCTGTTAGTTTCCAGTAAATTAGTTGTGGAAGAATACCTACAAACCCAAAAATAATGGCATAGATAATATGACTCTGATTTTCTTTAACGATTTTCCATTTGTGAGCACTTGCCTCTTTGTTTTGAGTGTTCCAAAGCAATGGGATGATAAACATGATGGCTTCTGTTGGTCGACAAATGGTAGCAATGCCAATAATGAGTCCGGTTAGCGATGCCCAAAGTACAGAAGGTTTTAGGTGCCATCGAATGGTGGTGTAAATCACTAATACATATAAAAAGAAAATATACGAATGACTCATTATACTATCAATGGAGATGTATTGAATAAGATTTGTTGCCAGTACCAATAAAATAAGACTGATTGCTGTTGCTAAGTCTGAGAAGTAACGCAATAGAATTCCTCGAAGAAGAAATAAGCCAAAGATGCAATAGAAAATAGCTCCAAAAGCCAAAGAATATTGGTAGGGAGGTGAAAATCCATTTGCCTTATAGTTTGAAGACAAAGCAATAACATGTCCAACTAAAAACGATGGAATTTGCATAACTGCGATTCCACCTAAATACTTGAATACATAATTTCCATTATCTGCTTTTTGTGCTTGATAAAGCACGCCGCCAGATACATCATAGGTACTATCAATTTCAGGAAACCATTCTAATTTGGTTGCATCATTGTAAATAATTGCGGCTGGAAGGTAAATGTAATATCCCAGGGCATCCCAAGTAGCGACGTTAAGTTTTCGTCCAGTTCCGATATCCGTGTAAGAAATCCGATATTGAATTAAAACAAGACTAACTAATAAGCAGGCTACAAACGAGAAAATGTTTTTCATTATTCAATTCAAATATACATAAAGGCTTGAATTGAAGAGGAGGAAGTGTTTTTGGAATTAGGCACTCATCGCGATGCTAAATACAGGAGTTTGATTTTCTTGCATAGAATCTACAAAGTGCAACATGTCATCCGTTGTTTCGATGTCATCGGTAGTGAGGTTTTCAATTGTTTTTGGGTCAAAAGAAACGGTAAATACAGGTTGCATATCGCTTGTGCTAATTACACTGTTGTTTGCGTTAATCGTATTTACAACTACCTGGTCTAGAGGCAGATATGCAAAAACCTCGCGTGCAATTTTTAAAGATGAACTATACACATGATTTTGATAAAGCTGTTGCATCTTGGCAGGAGTTAGCATTCTCTTGTAGAGTTTTCCAGATGCTGTTTGAATAAGTTCATATTTGGGGATGATCTTATCGGTGTAAACGTGTAATTCAATTTCTAGTGTATTGTCGTTAAAATTATAAATGATGTCGTCGCCATATTCTTGTATAGCGGCAAAAGGCTTGAAGTATTGCAGGGCACTATTGTACGAATCTGTTCTATTTTTCTGAATCCCTTTCGAAATTTCTTGTAAGTCTTGCCAGTTGCGAAGATCATCTAAGTATTCACCATAACGTTGGTCGTTTTCTTCGCGATCTTTTATTTTGGCCAAATCAATTTCTCTTTTTAAACGATTAATCTTTTTTTGCGTAGCACGAGATATTTTATCTAAAACGGTGGGGGTGAAATTGGCTAGTTTTAGTTGAGCTTCAAATTCATTTGTTCTTGTTTTGCGAGGTTCCCTTGGTTTTCTACTTCGCTTAATGCGATCCCAATCTACAGAAGCGATACAGTTTTTATGAACCGACTGAAGGTTAGCTACATAACTCTTCCAAGCCGTTAACGCTTCATGAGGGTTTTCTATTTGCTGGAGTTGCTGTAGTCTCTTGAACTGTTTGACACATTTCTGAGCTTTTTTTTGCAGTTCACGTTCTTGATTGTAAACAGCAGCTCCGTAAGAATTAATAATTCGTTGTGTTGTAGCCATGGTTTTATTCAGTTTATCTTAACACATTTTAGAGAATTGGGGGTTCTGTAAAACGAGAAACTTTCATTTCTATATATGTTAAATTTGATTTCGATTCCCAAAATTAGAGAAACTCTCTGTCTTAATTGTATCTAATAAGAGGTTTGGGCCTAAAAACAGGGTTGTATTTATCAACCTTCTTTAAAGATTTGTAGGAAATAGTGTACGGGTTTAGGCTTAAATTAACCTCTAAATACCATTGTATTATCTAAATAATTCCGCTTATTTTAGTATTTGCTAAAATACAAAAGTATATTTGTATTATGCAAAACACCTCGTGTATTCGTCAGTTGGCAGATGTTGATCAGATTAATCGCTGTAAAGAAACAGTAAGTGAACTTTCGTTATCTTTTGATTATTTAGCGAATGCTCTATCGCTAGTTGGAAACAGCGTTAGATTGAAAATGCTTTATCTGTTAAAAAAGGAACAACGTTTGTGTGTATGTGATTTGAGTGATATGTTGAGTATGAACGTTTCGGCAATATCACAACACTTGAGAAAAATGAAAGATCGCAATCTGATTATAACAGAACGAGAAGCTCAAACAATATTCTATTCATTAACTACGGAATTTAGTAATGTACTAAATCCATTGTTTGAAATTTTAGATAAAAACAAAATTAAGGTAGAAGTATGATGCAAGGAAAAGGAAATAAAAGAGTTGCTTTTACTGGAGCATTGGCCGCTGTAGCGGCATCGTCTTGTTGTATTCCTCCCTTTATTGCCCTAATAGCTGGAGTTGGGGGAAGTGCATCAGCTTTGTCTTGGGTGGAGCCTTTTAGACCTTATTTAATTTTCTTAGCTGTGGTTGCCATAGGTTATGCTTGGTTCAATCATTTCAAATCTTCTAAAGAAGATGATTGCTGTGTTATAGAAAAGCCAAAGTGGTTTCAAACTAGAACGTTCTTGATCGTAATCACATTATTTGCCGTAATCTCCATCAGCTTCCCGCACTTTTCACATCTTTTTTATCCCGAGAGTAAGAAAGAGGTTATTGTAGGAGACCTATCTGAAAAAGAGTCAGTGGAATTTGATATTAGCGGAATGACATGTACGAGCTGTGAAAATCATGTGAATCATGAAATACAAAAGCTTGAGGGAATAATAAATTCGGAAGTCTCCTATAAAAATCAACATGCAACAATAGAATTTGATCCATCAAGTACCAACAAATTAGAAATTGAAGAAGCAATTAACTCTACGGGTTATAAGGTAAAAAAATAATAAACAGAACCAATGAATGTACAATTAGTCTCAGAAATTACATGTCCTAATTGTGGACATAAAAAAGAAGAAGAAATGCCAACAGATGCTTGTCAGTTTTTCTATGAATGTGAAAAATGTAAAACAATCTTGAAGCCGACTGAAGGTGATTGCTGCGTCTATTGCTCATACGGGTCAGTAAGCTGTCCGTCTATTCAAGAAAAAGGCAATTGTTGTTAGTTCAGCAATTGTAACTGCCTAGATTCTCTATCTTGTGATCATTCGACTATTCTAAACCTTCTAACCAATGCAAATGGTAGTCTTTGATCTCGTAATTTAACGCTGCTTTGGTTACGCGAAGAGGCTTAAATGTATCAATCATTACTGCAAGTTCTTCTGTTCCTTTTTTACCAATACTTTTTTCCGCAGCTCCTGGTGTTGGTCCATGTGGGATTCCTCCAGGATGAAGGCTCATTTGTCCTTTATCTACATGAGTTTTACTCATAAACTGGCCATCCACATAATACATTACTTCATCGCTATCAATATTGCTATGAAAATAAGGTGCAGGAATGCTATCGGGATGATAGTCGTATAAACGAGGCACAAAACTGCAGATCACAAAATTATGTCCTTCAAATGTTTGGTGAATTGGAGGAGGTAAGTGAATTCTACCTGTAATTGGTTCAAAATCGTGAATAGAGAACGCGTATGGGTAGTGAAATCCATCCCATCCAATTGCATCAAAAGGATGATTGGCATGTGTATACTCCCAGAGCATTCCTTGTTTTTTGGAGATAACCTTAAACTCTCCTTTTTCATCGTGAGTTTTCAAATTTTGAGGCACTCTAAAGTCTCGTTCGCAGAAAGGTGAATGCTCGAGTAATTGACCAAAGTTGTTTCGGTAGCGATTAGGTGTTAAAATTGGACTAAACGATTCGATAAACAACAATCGATTGTTCTCTCCGTCAAAATCAATTTGGTACGTTGTACCTCTTGGAATAACGAGGTAATCTCCATATTTAAAATCAATTTCTCCATACATAGTGCGCAGCTTACCTGAACCAACATGTACGAATAGCATCTCGTCTGCATCACTATTTCTGTAAAAGTAATCTTTAGAAAAATTCTTTGGCGCTGCAAGTCCAATATGTAAATCAGAATTGGCAAAAAGAACTTTTCTGCTTTCTATATAGTCTTCTTCT
>CBDUEX010000141.1:0-5235 GCA_965366305.1 uncultured Bacteroidia bacterium
TGATTAATCCAATTACTTGAACTCACTCCTAAAACATCTGCTGTTTTTCCAAATATTTTGTTTACAGTTTTGTTTTTAGAAAAAGATCCATGATTAGCATCGTGCATAACACCCATACCAATACCAGCTTTTGCAATTCCCATAAGAACACAAATAAGTAGCATTGACCAAAGTGGTAGCCCTAGCGTCAGAATAACGATATAAGAACCAAAAAAAGTTACTAGTAAAATTGCAGCTTTCATCTTCAAAGCTGATGTGGCAAATTTTGAAATTTTGTTATCTCTGAAATAACCTTCAACGTTTGCTCTTAACTCTCTGCTGAAGTTACTTCCAGCGGCTGATTTAAATTTAGGTAAAACTATATTCCCCATAATAGGTGCAAAGGTAGTCAATTTATAAAATTGGTGATTTTTGGACGTAATGAACTTCTCCACGAAAACCCTGGAAGCCTGCTCTTTCCTACCGGAAAACGTTCTAATGGATAAAAAACTGCCTTTGGTTGTTTAAGGAAAGTAATGGTTCTCACTTTACTAAGTGTATCAATGTAAATCACCATCTTGCCACATAACACGTCATTTACACCAGAATATTTCAATGAATCCTCCTTCGCATAGTAAACACTTTGTCCGTTACCATCAACATGAACTTTATTTATTTTGCCATTCGAGAAAAAAGCATCTAGTCGTTTTCCTGCAATTTGATTGTAAAAACCATTTGGATCTTTTTCTATTATAAAGGCATTGTTATATGCCTTTAGTTTTTCAATTCCTTGGTTATTTCTAAACACAAGAATAGTATCGCCAGTTATTTGATTGCTATCTGTCCAAAGTACCGGGTTAATATAAAATGCAATGGTACTATCTGTAAAATTATAGATTAACGAATCTGAATACGATTGCATATCGCTTTTAAACAATTTCACACTCCGAAAAGCAGTAAGTGTTCTTACTTTATTGGTGTCAGCTGCATCAATTAGTGTATCAGCTCTTAGGTACATTGAGTCTCCATCAACATTTTTAATCGCTATAGGATTTCCTGTAATTAAGGTAGTTTTATCAAATCGTTTATAACTTCCATATTGGCCTGTAATCGTTATTTGTTCAATAGTGTCAACCAATTTAAGATTTCCAAATGCTTCTCCAAACCCAGTATTTCGAAAATACATCATGCTGTCTGCTTCTAATTTATTGTCTTTCCCTTGGATATATGCACCCTGGCTAAATTGAGAAATGTTCTTTTTGGTATTGTACCAACCGTACTGGCAATAAATGATATTTTCTTCGCTTGTTATGTACGTTGGACCATAGAAATAGGCCATTTTACTCAGTGTATTATACTTCAGGGTATCTGAGGTCATTACATACTCTGGATTGGTCAACTTCACTGAATCTTTAAAAAAGAATTCTTTGCTCCTTGAATAATATGTTCCTCGCCTGCTATACAACTTATCTTCTCCGTTTTGAATATTCCCTCCAGTGGTGTAGTAACCAATTTTATCCACCATATCGTAGTTCAGTTGGTCCGTCTGAAGTCTCATCTTGCCATCAGTTAGTCGTACATTTTTAGAAACCTTAGCCAATCGAGCATCCCCATCATACTCCAAATAATCTCCCCATAAATCCAGTGTGTCACGTTGTCTAATGTAAATTTTACTAAACGCTTCAATTTTATTGATGTCTTCGTAAAAGCGGGCACTATCACAATCCATCAACATAGAGCCTTGTTTAAATCGCACATTGCCCCTACACATCTGAAACCGCCCTTTCGCCTGATCATAAACCAGTTCATCAGAACTTAAAATCTCAATCTTCGTTTTATTGCTCTTAGTTTCCGTTTGAGCAAATACGAAAATTTGCAAGACCAGTAATATATATGTAAGTATAATTTTCAAATTTGAAGTACAAACTTATGCGGATGCTTTATGTTTGCTTTGCAATAGTGCAAAAAACGTGCTTGTAAAGTTAAAAACCTTCATAAAAGAACATCAACTTATTGATAATTCAGACCAAATTGCTTTGGCCATTAGTGGAGGTAAAGATTCTGTTTTTGCAGCACACCTATTAAATGAACTAGGTAAATCCTTCGTTCTGGTTCATTGTAATTTTAACCTTAGAGGTGAAGAAAGCGATTCAGATGAGCAATTTGTTTCAAGCCTTTGTGCTAAACTCAAAAACTGTGATGGTGTTTTTATCAAGAAATTTGATACCTCATCGCATGCGGCAATAAACCAATTAAGCATTCAAGAAGCTGCACGAGAATTAAGGTATAACTATTTTGCAGAACTAAAGGATCAAGGCCACTTTACGAAACTTATTACTGCACATCATCAATCAGATGCTTTAGAAACTTTTATGATCAACCTATATAGGGTAACTGGAATAAAAGGCTTAGCTGGCATTCCTAAAAAACGCGATTTCATTATTCGTCCCTTTTTAGCATTTACTTCGAATGAAATTTCAGACTATCTAGCTTCCAATGGTATAAGCTATCGTGAAGATCGTTCCAATTCTGATTTGAAATATTTAAGAAATAAAATTCGGTTGAAAGTATTACCATTCATCGAAGAGCATTTGCCAAGTTTTAGTAAAAATGCTAGAGCTAGTATTTCTCATTTAGAAAGCGAAAATGAATTGCTACAATACTTTATTAAAAGAGAAACAAATCAAATAACTCATTATCAATCAAATACAGACAATTTGACCATTGATAAAAACGCGATTCAAAGTTTTCCACAACCAGGTGTTATCTTGTATTCTATTTTAGACAACTACGGTTTTAACCACTCACAATGCCAGCAAATAGCTGAATCGTGTGATGCAGATAGCGGTAAAATATTTCTGTCAAACACCCATAAAGTACTTATTGATAGAGAAGAAATAAAAGTTGAAAAGCTTAAAGCCAAGAATACAAAACCCATTTCCGTTTCAAGTGAAGGAGAGTACTTAATAGGCAATTATGTGGTTACCTTAAAGCGGATTAAAAAAGCAAATTTCAATTCCAACAAAAACGAGGAGTCTGTTGAAATTCCGGAGAATCTCTTTCCCCTAACACTCAGAACTTGGGAAGAAGGCGACAAGTTTAACCCTCTAGGCATGAAAGGAACAAAGCTTTTAAGCGATTTCTTTATTGATGAAAAAATTGACGTTTTCAGTAAAGACACTATTCCACTTCTATGCAAAAATGAAAATGTGCTTTGGGTTTCACATTATAGAATATCAGAAAACATAAAAGTTCAATCCAATTCCAACTTATATCAAATTACAATACAACATGATGCGGAAGTTGATTAAGTCACTTTGCTTAATTATAGCAGTTTGCTGCAAGCTTTCTGCCATTGCTCAGGTAAAAGCAGAACTTATTTACCCTGTAGTTCCTATGCCCGATGATTGCTCCTTTGTTTTTGATGACACATCTCGAATTCGGGTCATAAGCAAAGAAGATTTCTTGCTATTGGACCGGCTATGGTTTACGACGGATTTTTGCTACGAACAAACTAAAGACACTGTCTTTTTCAAAGAATTTACGGTAGTATTTATAGACATATTTGGTGATGCATATTCTTATATGCCTGTAGCTGATGGTCATTTAAATAATGAATATTTAAGCTCATTAAACGACTCACGAAATGCAGTAAAAAGTTACACTAAAGTACATTTTGAAGGTATCAGACATGAAGTTGATGGTGCCCTATTTCAAGTTAAAAACTTTACTTTAGTAATTGATTCATTTGTTTCAGCCAAGTTTGATAGTTGCTGGAGTCAACTAGCAGTGGGTGAAACTTTATCGCAAAATATTACCAGAGAAAAACTAATCGCTCTCATTGACACAAGTTTAGGGTACAACAATTGCACGAAACAACAGAATTGGCCCGATTCCGTATCAAACGCAGAAGTAGTTATTGCTCCCGCGTATAACGGTCAAATCAACGTATTTCTGCCACGTTTTTCTCTTAAAAATAAAACAGACATTGAGAAGTTAAAGGCATCCATTTTAGATTTAAATCAAAGAGATATTGTTGAGTTTAAGCCTATCACTTACACTAAAGATGGAGAGATTTATAAAAGCAACCGAATTCGTTTTGTAATTGAAGATTCAACCCTATTGAAAAGAAATCATATGCTTGAGTATCTGGATTCAATCATAAGTGCAATCTATAATCCTATGAAAAATGAAAATGACACGATTTTTTGCCTCCAAGAAGACTATTCTAAAATTGCGTCGTTTAAGTTAATTACCATGCCTGATGTTGGAAATCCTAGCATGGCAAGTAGTAATGGTAATTGTTTCACTTCTACTATGATAAAAATGATTAGAGATTTGAAAATCGGTGATAGAGTAATATTAGAAAACATTAAAATGCCTTTTGATTATGATAACAAACATTATCATTTTGTAGGGCCAGTTGTCACTATTGTTAGGTAATCTACTATAGTTTTTGGACACATCTGTATTTCTTGCCAGGACGAATATACTTTACACCTTTTTTCGTTTGAAATCTAGCAGGAATAGTTTTTCTAATTCCATCATGATACTCAAAAACCATAAAATGCAAATGTGGAAATGCAGAATATCCTGTATGGCCACTTAACCCAATTTTTTCTCCTACTTTCACTGAATCGCCGACATTTACAAATACCCCACTATAATTCAAGTGCCAATACCCTGCAAAGCTCGAATCTTCATGACGGACTATAATGTTGTTGCCTTCTTCTAAATATTCTTCCTTTAAACCCGCTTCTCTTCCGTCTGATTTAACTTGAACAACAACGCCAGTACGAGCAGCATGAATAGGCGTTCCAACTTTCATTTTAAAGTCTTGAGCAACATCACCTTTATGAGAAAGGTTGCTTTGCCATCCCTGCACTAGCAGGAATTTATCGCCAATTTGCCAAGGAAGTTGATATACTGGGCTTGAATCCTCTAAAACTCTCCCTCCTTTTAAATCTCTAACTAGACTATCTGGAATTTGAGCAAATCCAGAAATGGTAAAAAATAAAAATAAAAAGAGAATGTAATGTCTGATACTATCTAAAACGGACCAGATCTAATCATATTGCTTCCAGTCAATTTTTGTCATAAAGTGACGTTCTAGTTTGGTCCACTGACTGGGATCCTTCCATCTACCTCTGCCATAAATATAACGAGCTTGCCGCCATGTTCCGTTTCCTCGATTGTAGCAATCTTTCAGATAATGAATTCCTACAACCAAATAATTATAACTCGTTCTACCTCCAG
>CBDUEX010000142.1:0-5221 GCA_965366305.1 uncultured Bacteroidia bacterium
TCTACATTAAAAGATTTTGTACTTCACTTAACTGCTTCTACAATACACTAAAGCAATTCCTTGCTTTTTTTTAAAAAGATTTTGCTTACTTCCAAATATTCTTTAAAATGAAATTGTGATAGAACTCACTATTTTATTAAACCATGGGTTTATCGGAACCACAGGGTTATAATCATAAATTGTTTGGTAAGTAAATCCTAAACCTACATGCTTTGTGAAACTAAAAATAGTACCAAAACTTCCAGCTAATCTTGGTTCAGTAAAAAGCTTATCGTATTCCGATTGATGATAAACACTGAAGTCTAAAAATACTTTATCAACTGGTTTATATTTAAAGCTAACATAAGATCCCAATTTCGCAAGATTTCTAGTTTCTAAACCTGGATCTAAAGGTTTTTGATCCAATTCCACACCGTTGTAATTCCACCTCTCATATTCGTAGAAAGGACCAACTCCACCATAAAGTCCAATATTTTTTTTCGCCACAATCCTATACCTCACATTAAACCCTGCCACATATTTAAGCTCCATCCCCCTCGCTTCAGCCCATTGCACTTGAGTAAATCCTTCAAATGCCAATTTTTTCTCTATCAATTTACGATACTCCGAATACACATAACCTCCACTTAGAAGCGTATTCTTTCCATATTTTGATAACTCAATGTTATTAGCAAATGTGAAAACACTTTTCTTATATCGAAACGCAATGTCTGCCTTATTATCAAACTCAATAAGGTTCTTAATTTGTGTTTGAAACTTAAAAGAAGGCATAAAATTTCCCTTTACTTTTTTGGTGCTATCTAGTATCACCGAAAAACTTTTTGTCATTAACACTTGAGAATAAACTGCCTTATTAAACAATAAAGCAACTAGGCAATATAGAAGTATACGCATCATTTGAAGTTGTAATATTAAATAAAAAAAATGAAGCTAAATGATATGAAAGTACCATTTAACATACAGAATTATAACTATTTACTTCATTTTGAACCTAGCAAAAGGTCGCCTCTACGATTAGAAACTTGTACTCTAATCGACAATCAAAACTTTTGAAAAGCGATTGCTATCGTTTTTGAAATGGATTATATAAACGCCACTAGGTAGTGATGAAATATCAACTTTCGTTTTTGAAAATGGTGAAGTATCAGAAATTTGCATGCTCATTTCACCCAACATACTATGAATTTCTGTTGGAATAAAATCATTGTTACTGCAATCAATTATAATATCGCCACTTGCTGGATTCGGATAGATATTTACTTGATGTTTTACCGCATCAGAAACACCACTTTTATCTTGCTCAGTGGTAAAACTCCAAACTTCGCTCCAATCTCCAATCAAAGACCCGTTAATCGCTCTTACTCTCCAGAAATACTCAGTGTCATATAGCAGATTACTAAACTGATAACTGGTAACCGTAGATGATTTCTGTTGCTTACTGCTAAAATCAGAAGTAGTACTCAATTCCACCTGATAAGAAGCCGCCTCTTCACGCTTCTCCCATTCCAAGGTTAGCGTTGTTTTGGTATCCGTAGTCTTATCAGAAGGTGAGGTCAAAACTACCGCAGGAATTCCATCTGAAGTGGTAAAATGCCACGTTTCACTCCAATCATAAAATTCTTGATTTGAGGAATTTTTCCCGCGTACATGCCAGTAGTACGTTGTATTTGCTTTAAGCACCACTTTTGCCGTGGTAGTACTTGAACTTACTTTTACAGCATTCGTAAAGTCTTCGTTTTCACTGTATTCTACTGCATAACTTGCTGCTCCAGAATAAGCATTCCACATTAAACTAGGCACAACCGAAACTGCGGTAGACGAATCCACTGGCGAAAGCAATGTTGGAGCACGCCTCGGTTTTGTAGTGAAATTCCAAACAAAACTCCAATTTGATGTATCTTTTTCATGATACAATTTAACTCGCCAATAGTACTTGGTATTGAACGTAATTAGTGCTGGCAAGTCTGTGAAATAATGGAAAAAAGAATTTGCTACGGTGTCAGTCGCAACAAAAGGATTGTTAAAATTAATGTTCGAATCGAGTTCGAGAATATACCCTTTGCTCCCTTTAATTGATGCCCAATCTAAACTCGTAAGTGATAAATTGGTAATGTTATTCTTTGGATCAGTAAGACGAACAGAATAGGTATTAAAATTCCAAGTTTCACTCCAATCTGAAGTATCATCGCTAGTTAATGCTTGTACTTTCCAAAAATACAATTGATCATAATAGAGTTGTGTTAAATCATAAGTGATTACACCTGATACTATGGTATCCAAAAGTGCACCAGAATTAAATCCAGATGCTGTATCCAATAAAATTCGATATTGATTCACCTCTTTTAGTCCTTCCCACTCCAATGTGGTATTTACATCCGTTCCTAAAAAATTACTATTTACCGGCTTTAGTAAAGGCGGACTAGTTGCTGTGCTAAATTTTTTATTCGAACTCCAAACTGAAGTATCTGCAGTATGCCAACAACGCATTCTCCAGTAATAAACTTTGTTAAATTTGAAAGTATGTCCTTTTACGGCTGGATCATCAAAATAAGCAAGGCCAATCATGGTGGTGTCTAGAAACATTGAACTAGTAAATGTAGGGTCTTCTGAAACCTGCATTTGAAATCCATCAATACCAATGCGTGTACTAAAAACCAATGAATCTTTAATTTGAATATTCGTGTAATTATTGTAAGGATAATATGTGGATGGGAAAATTAAAACATTGGTTGTTCTAACCTTACTCCAATCGCCAGTATCCTTGCTATGATAAGGTCTGCTACGTACATAATACGTTTCACCAAACAACAGTGTGTCCAAGTCTGCCATTCCTGTGGCTGTATGAAGGTCAATAAGATTAGAAGTGTTAAATGAATTGCTTAAATCCAATTGAATTTGATACCCAGTAGAACCTTTTATCTTGTTAAGAACTTCAACTGTCGATTTCGGATCAATATAGGCATCCATTTTAGTAAAGTCAGTAACAAATGACTTGGTTGAGAAACTACGCGTAACCCACATGGACGAGTCGTTTGGATTTATCGCACGAACTCTATAATAATAGGTTGACTCATACAATAGATTAATTGCCTTAAACGGATTTGCTGAGCTGCCTAAACCATCAAGACTTACCGTATCTATGAGCGATGGTGAATTAAAACTCGACGAAGTGTCTAACTGAACTTGAAAACCTTCAGAACTACTCCCTGATTGCCATTCAAACTCAACAGCAACATCATATAATCCTGAGCTTAAAGGAGTTTTTGGAACGATGGAATCAAACGTTTTGAAGTAGCCCGTATCGGACCACCCTCCTGAACCAGAACTGCTATATGCCCTCACTCTCCAATAGTAATTTGCACCATATAAAAAGTTGTTTTGAAAGGTTTCGGTATAATAGCTTTGAAACGTATCCGGAATATAAATTTGTCTTAGTTGTGATGATGAAAAAGTTGAAGAAGTATCGAGTTGAAATTCAACGCTATCATATGTAGCAGCTCTATAACTCGAAAAATACAACGCTGAAGATCCATAAACTGTTCCATAACCACTAGGATACAAACGATGAAGTACAGAGTCTGTAGTAAATTTCCAAACAGACGTCCAATTGGAAGAATCGGTTGTTTTTTTTGCTTTTGCTCTCCAATAGTAGTCTGTGCTTAGCTTCAATTTATTTAGCCATACTCTTGTATTAAAGGCGGTCATTGAAACTTCCAAACGAATTGGATTTGTCATACTTGAGGACTCAGAATATTCAAAAACATACGAAGTACCGTTACTATTTTTAACATCCAATCTTACCCCTGATGTTAAGCCTGTGGCATTGTTTGCCGGGCTATTTAATGTTGGCGTTGTTAGTAAAGCGTAGCTAGATTGAAAAGCTACTAATAAGATCAAGGAAAGAAGTAATGATTTCATCAATTATAAATGTAAGTGTGTTAAAGAATGAATGCGAGCTGTGTTAAACTAAAATACTCAGAAATAGCTATTAGTTTACTCCTTCATAAATATTTTGCTGATTTCAATTCCATCTGGACTCAAAATCTTGACAAAATAGCTTCCAGTTTCTAAACTAGATATACCAATAGATGAGCTTAGATGGTCAACCGTAAGAATTGTTCTTCCTTGGACGTCTGAGACACTAATTTCTTTTGGTACAAATGGTAATTCAAGATGCAGTAAGTCCTGAGCAGGATTCGGATATACTTTTATTGAATTATCCAACTCGGGCTTGTTTACGTCTGCTACTTTTTCATAATTTCTAAAGAACTGAAAACCACCATAATATTCTCCTACCAACATGTCGAAATCTCCATCATCATCAATATCAATAAAAGATGGAAAGGCTACGTAATATGTGCTTGTAAGTGCAAAAGGATTTTCTAAAGGTGCCTCGAATGAAGCAACAGACTTAGAGCCCTTGTTCTTATAATATTGCATAGAACCTTCGTACCCAGTTGTCATCATATCCAAATCTCCATCCCCATCCAAATCGGCAAAAACAGGATAAGCAAAATAAGTATCTGGCGTTTTTTGTATATTAAATGGATTCACAACTGAAGCTGCAAATTGAGGATTGGATGCATTTCCTATATTCTTAAAATAGCGAAAGTTACCGTAATATTCCCCTACAAGAAGGTCGAAATCTCCGTCGTCGTCAAGATCTACAAATGTTGGTGAGGCAAAGTAGTTTGTAGAATCTAGCCCAAAAGGATTCTCTATCAAATTAGCAAAACTCGGACTTGTAGCATTACCTGTATTTTCATAATAATTCAACACTCCATAGTACCCTCCAGATAACATATCTAAATCGCCATCGCCATCTAAATCGGCAAAAGTTGGCTTTGCTAAATAACTATATCCAGGCACAAGCCCAAATGGATTTTCAGCGGGAGCTTTAAAATCTGCATGACGTTTGCTACCAATATTCTCAAAATATTGAAAGTTTCCTTCATACTCTGCAGATAATATATCCAAATCTCCGTCTCCATCTAAATCCACTGCAACTGGCATATTAAACTGATAGGTGCTTTGTAAATTAAATGGATTTTTAACCACAATTTCAAAGCTTTGTGCAGATGCTGAAATACCAAAAAACATTGCAGTAGCTCCTAAAATATGCTTCAATCGAAGTGAGCCTAAGTGACCTGCTAATTCCTGAATTAGTCTTTTAATCTTTCCTAAAATTCTAGCTAACGTGCTTTCATGAAGTTGCGTTAAT
>CBDUEX010000143.1:0-5203 GCA_965366305.1 uncultured Bacteroidia bacterium
AATGGCATCATCGCCAAAGCTTAATAATTCGTATTCTAAAATGTCTTTCATTTATCAGTGGTATACCCCTTGTTGTACACAAGTGCAAAGAAACCATCATCTAGATTAAGATAGCCATATTCGTAGCAAAAAAAATAAGTTTTATTCGCCTTTGTTGTGTAGGTGTTCGTGAAATAGTCGAAACTAAAGCCGAGTTTCTTTAATTCTTTCTCAGATACTTTAATGGATTTCTCTTTCGGAGTAAGGTCAGCTAGGATACGCCTGTTTGATTTGAGAATTCGATTTATTTTTCGAATGTAATTATTGGCAAGTCCGTTTTGTGAGTTATTGTATTCATTGCGACATTGATTATCACAAAACTTTTTATCCGCTCTGCCTATAAGAGCTTTTTCGCAGTTTAAACAAAGTTTTCCGTCCACATAGCAAAGTTATTTTTCTTTTTGTGTTAAAACAAATTGAGCTGCTTCTGCTTGTTAAGAGCAAATAAATTGGTGTTCAGTTTTGGAAGAATTTGATCGAGTTTGAATTTCTTTTTAGCCATTCGAACTTGTTGGTGAATGGATTCTGCAAGTACTCCTTTGCCTCGCATTCGTTCTCCAAAATTATGATTGTGCAGGTTGCCACCTTGAGATTCGGCAATAAGATTTAATACTCGAGTTGATTTAAGTGGCATTGTTTTTTGTATCCAATCTTCGAAGAGTAATGCAATGGCTCCGTTTAATCGAACCATGGTATGAGACAAGGATGAAGCACCAGAATTACTTGCCTTTTCAGTAATATTGAAAATTTCGTCGCTGGTTAAGCCTGGTATAATTGGAGCCATCATTACATTTACGGGGATATTATTTTTAGCTAAATTTTCAACGGTTTGAAACCTGTTTTTAGAAGAGGATGTACGAGGTTCCAATAGTCGTTTTAAATCTTCATTTAAGGTAGTGATAGACATGTGCACATGAACTAAGTTGTGACGAGCTAACTCTTGAAGCAAGTCGATATCGCGGCAAACCAATGAGTTTTTTGTGATAATGCCTACAGGGTGTTTGTGCTTTAAACAAACTTCCAAAAGCTTTCGGGTAATTTGATATTTTCGTTCTGCTGGTTGATAGCAATCAGTATTACCACTTAACATAATATGACTTGCTTTCCACGATTTACTGCTCAATTTTTTGTCAAGCAGCTCCGGTGCGTTAAGCTTCAGCATAATTTTTTGCTCAAAGTCTTTGCCTGCACTGTAACCCCAATATTCATGGGTTATTCTTGCATAACAATAAATACAACCATGCTCACATCCTTGGTAGGGATTCATGCTCCATTCGCTCGGAACATCAGGACTATCTACTTTGTTTAAAATGGTTTTGGGATAAACTTCGGTAAACTGAGTTTGATTCGACTCCGCTAGAATTTCACGATCGTGAATTGCGTCTTCCCAAAAAATTTCTTGACTGTGTTTTTGGAAGCGGTTGGTAATGTTTATTTGTGCTCCTCTACCTTTTATTTGATTCATCATTGATAATATTGTTATCCAATTGCTTGTATACAATATAGCCAACGAATCGTGGTTTCAAAATAAAAAAATTATGAAGTTGGGTTATTTTTTGGATTTAAATCCAGCATCTTCTAAGAATGCTACGAAGCCTTTCTTGGAGCTTATCATTTTTTTAAATTCAATCCAAATGGAACTTTTTTGAGGAGTAGAAGCAGGCTCTGCACGAGAATCAATGGTTTTAACTCCTAGTAAGTCATCACTGTTTTTAAAACGTTCTCTGGCACGTTGTGTGTAACCTAATTTTTGCTCGGCTAAGCCTAAATTATTGAGCGTTGTTGCGTCTTCAGGATCTAGATCGTGTGCCTTTGAGTAATCCTCCACTGCACCTTCGGTGTCGCCTGTTTTGTCTTTGATGTATGCTCTGCATCCGTAAAAATACGGATTGTCAGGGGCGATTTCTATTGCTTTGTCAAAGTCTTGAATTGCATGTTTAAATCGCAATTGAAACTTGCAAACACCTCTGTCATTATAGTAATCGGCATGGTATGGATTAGAAACAATGAGTTGTGTCCAAACATCCATCGCTTTTTCCCACTTACCCAATTTTTGATACGTGTATCCCAAAAGCTCAAGTGATTCTGAGTCTTTTGATCCAGCAAGCTTCTTGGCAAGTGTCTCGTATTCGCCGTTATTAAACAATTCTTTATTGCTCATACTAGTTAAACAAATATGGTTTAAAAATGATTATTCCAATAATTATAGCCAAGAAACTGACAAGCAACACTGCTCCTGCACTGATGTCTTTTATTATTTTTATTT
Source organism: uncultured Bacteroidia bacterium (assembly GCA_965366305.1). Lineage (GTDB taxonomy): Bacteria > Bacteroidota > Bacteroidia > NS11-12g > UBA9320 > UBA9320. The sequence goes on from CBDUEX010000143.1 coordinate 2,306, forward strand.
TGGGATTGACTTCTGTAGAATGCAAATTACATAATTCTTCAATAGCAGAATTGAACATTTCACTTACAAATACTAACGCAATTGCAACAGAAATCCAAAGCCACTCTGCCAATTCAATTTTGAATACAAATCCGGTAATAATAACTCCAATTGCAGCAATCAGATGAATGATTGCATTGGATTCGACTTTAAAAAAGCTCAATATTCCTTTAAATGCATGTCCAAAAGATTTTATATAGTTTTTTGAAACCATGTTTCAAATTTAGGCGGTTTAGCGGGGTGTTGCATTAACTTTTCTATTAACAACTTAATTATTCGACCTCATATAATATTTGAGTTGTATTATGTTTGCCCTGCAAACATAATGAGCAAATTAAACGAAGTAGCAAGCCTTTTGTGGAAGGCCGATCAAGATAAAAAGTCCATTTCTCCGGTACGCGAAATAATTGGTGCAACGGATATAGATGCCGCCTATCAAATTCAAAAAATTAATGTGCTTAAACGTGTTGAGCGAGGGGAGAAAATTGTAGGTAAAAAAATAGGACTTACCTCATTTGCTGTGCAAGAACAGTTAGGGGTAGATCAGCCTGATTATGGGATGCTTTTCAATACTACTCAAGTGAATGACGGAGGAACGTTGGCCTATTCTGAATTGTTGCAACCGAAAGCTGAAGCAGAAATAGCATTTGTAATGCGAGAAGATTTGGATGGAGACATTAATATGAGTGACCTTATTGATGCAATTGATTATGCAATTGCGTCCATTGAAATTGTTGGAAGCAGAGTGGAAAAATGGGATATTCGAATTACAGATACCATCGCAGACAATGCAAGTGCAAGTCATTTTGTTCTGGGAAGTAACAAAGTTAGTATCGATGAATTTGACTTGGTAAATTGCAAGATGAGCATGACCAAAAACAACGAAATTGCATCTGAAGGAATAGGCAAGGCATGCATGGATAATCCCTTGAATGCTGCTTTGTGGTTGGCTCAAATTATGATTAAAAATGGAACACCTTTAAAAGCAGGTGAGATATTACTTTCTGGAGCATTGGGGCCAATGGTTCCTATTGAAAAAGGAGATGAATTTACAGCTCAAATTGAAGGGCTAGGAAGTGTTTCAGTTAAAATAGATTAATAGGTAATGAAAAAGAAAGCAGCGATCATAGGAAGCGGGAATATTGGAACAGACTTAATGATTAAGATTATGAGGACTTCTGATTCCATTGAAATGGGATGTTTTGTTGGAATTGACCCAAAATCTGATGGGTTGGCAAGAGCAGAACGCATGGGAGTTCAAATTTCAGCGGAAGGAATTGACGGTTTAATGAAGATGCCTATCTGGAATGAAATTGACATCGTTTTTGATGCTACTTCGGCAAAAGCTCATCTTTATAATTATGGGAAAATGAAAGACTTTCCCGCAAAGAAGATGGTAGATTTAACTCCAGCAGCTGTTGGTCCGTATGTGGTACCTGCTGTTAATATGGACTTTAACCTAAGTGCCAATAATGTGAACATGGTAACCTGTGGTGGTCAAGCTACTATACCGATGGTGGCAGCTGTAAGTAGGGTAGCCAAAGTACACTACGGCGAAATTGTAGCATCGATATCCAGTAAATCTGCAGGCCCAGGTACACGAGCAAACATTGATGAGTTTACCGAAACAACTTCGGAAGCAATAGAAAAAGTAGGTGGAGCAACTCGTGGGAAAGCAATTATTATCTTAAATCCAGCAGAACCTCCGTTGGTAATGAGAGATACCGTTTTTACTTTAAGCGATCAAGCAGATAGAGAAGAAATTAGAGCGAGCATTCACAAAATGGTAGCAGAAGTTCAAAAATATGTGCCCGGTTATGAGTTGCATCAAGAGGTGCAATTTGATGATATTCCTGAAGATCAACCGGTGTTTATTGAGGGTGTTGGCTACAAACATGGATTAAAAACTACCGTACTTCTTAAAGTAGTTGGTGCAGGACACTATTTGCCAGAATATGCTGGTAATTTGGATATTATGACCAGTGCAGCATTGGCTGTTGGAGAAAAAATGATGCGGTAAGGTTAAACTTTTGAAATTTAAAGAATGAAATTATACATACAAGATGTTACGTTAAGAGATGGAATGCATGCCATTCGTCATCAGTATAAAAAAGACCAGTTAAAGCAATTGGCCATCGACTTAGATGACGCTGGAGTTGATGCAATTGAAATTGCTCACGGTGATGGTCTTGCAGGTGGAAGTTTTAATTATGGTTTTGGAGCTCATACCGATTGGGATTGGCTAGAAGGCGTTGCAGAAAATCTAAAGCATGCAGTACTAACAACTTTGTTATTGCCAGGAATTGGAACCATCGAAGACTTGAAAAAAGCACACGGTTTAGGTGTTAAATCGGTGCGTGTAGCAACTCATTGCACAGAAGCTGATGTAAGCCGACAACACATTGAAGCGGCAAAGAAATTAGGGATGGATGTAGGAGGATTTTTAATGATGGCCCATATGAACGAGCCTAAAAAACTAGCCGAACAAGCCAAACTAATGGAAAGCTATGGTGCAGATTGCGTGTATGTTACCGATAGTGCCGGAGCATTATTAATGGATGATGTTGCTGATAGAATGAAAGCATTTAAAGAAGTGCTAAATCCTGAAACGGAAATCGGAATTCATTGCCATCACAATCTTGGATTAGGAGTTGCCAATACAATAGTAGCCATGCAACACGGAGCTACACGATTGGATGCCTCGTTGGCTGGAATGGGAGCAGGTGCTGGAAACTGTCCATTAGAAGTGTTAATAGCTGTTTTAAATCGCATGGGAGCATCACATGGTTCCGATTTATTTAAGCTGATGGATTTAGCAGATGACAAAATTAGACCGTTACAAGAACGACCTGTGCGAGT
>CBDUEX010000144.1:0-5196 GCA_965366305.1 uncultured Bacteroidia bacterium
GTTGAACTAATACCGCTTCTTTGGTGCTTTCAGCATGGGTTATTTCTTCTTGAAGTTGAAGTACTTCGTTTTCGAAGTTTTGTAAGGAAGAAGTATAAAGCTCCGAATAGGCAGATTTTGTAAATTTGCTTGAAGCGAATAACAGTATAATGCAAATGCCTAGAAATACTGATATTGTTTTGTTCATCTGGTTGAGTAAGCACAAAGTAAAAGAAACCGACAATCCCTTAGGCAGTATTCAACTTCAAATTCTAAATATCTTTTAAACATTTGAAATTTCTTATTTGTAATTGGTCTAATTAAAAATAAAAAGTAGTTTTGATGGCTTTATTGAAGAGTTAAAACTTACTATTAAATAGATTTATGAAAAAAGGTATAGGTGCATTTATTATCGTTTTATTATTTATGCCAATAGGGCATGCCTTAATGGTGCTCAATGAGTTATTGTTAGATGATGCCATGTTTTTCGGAGCAGCCATCATAGGCTTATTGGGTTCTTGTTTATTGGTTTTAGGTGTTAAGTTTAACGGTAAAAGAGCAGTAGCATCGTTACTAGGTTTAATTGGAGCAATCCTAATTTGGACCGGTTGGGTTGAATTTTCATTTGTTTGGATTGCAGGAAAATTACAGGTTGCTCCCTTCATCGAAAATGGGGAGGTTGTTACTAAGCCAGAATATTTGGTAATGTTATCTTCTGTTGGCTTACTCCTTACCTTTTTACTTAGCTACCTCTTTATAAAGACTAATTGTACGTTGTTTGTTTGGATTCAGAGATTCTCAAAAATAAGAGAACAAGTTAATCAGAATCAAAAAGTAGATCGTCCGCTTGCTCTTATCACTTTTCTTGAATCAATAATTGTTATCTGGTTCTTTTATGTAGTTCTATTAGTGGTGTACGATCCGGATATTTTTGGAGATAAACATCCGATTACCTACGTGGTAGCATATGGTTCGCTTATTTGGTCAATGTTTTTAGCAGTTAAGTTGCTTAAAATCAAAAAGTTTGATTACGCAATTCGTTATGCTATACCTACAGTAATAATTTTTTGGAACTTCATTGAAATTCTAGGCAGGTGGGGTATGTTTAAAGAAATTTGGGTGTATCCGTTTGAACATTGGATTGAAATTAGTTTGATTACAATTGCTACTGTTGGCTTCATTATATACTATTTAAAAACTGATTAAAATTACTTCTGAGTGAAGGGTTTCTGGTTCTGTGCCAAATTCTTTTCAAACTTAAAGAAATTCATATTACCTTACTTACTCTAGATAAGAAGTGCTCTGCTAGGTATCTTGCAACATAAGTTGGCTGTTTCGTAACATTTCTCTTCGTGTTGAGGGGGAGGTTCGTAAATTTGGAACACCTTTTAATAGGAAAGAAGTTGCTAAATATTAATTTCATCATGAGACAAATTAGAGTCCATACCTTTTTCATATTGTTAATTTTTGTGTTAACTAGTTGGAGAGCCAATGCTCAGTTGAATGTGGATTCAATAGTTACTGTTTATAGCAACATAGACTCAGATGAAAAATTAAATTCTTTTGTTGGCTTTATTGAGAAAACCGTTGATGTTTTAGGAATGGCGACTCAAATGGGAATTGATACGTATCAGTTATTAGTACATAATGCTGCAGTCTATAGTGAGAAGTCCAGTAATGAAAAGGTAAAACGGCGTTGTTTGTTATATGAACTTTTGGCTCCCACGGAGTATACCAAACTAGAGCAGATGAAGAAGCCCAGAAGTCTTAGCTTACATGAAGATATACAAGAGAGTGCTCACTACATGAAGATTCTTCAGTCATTGAGATACATCTATGGCGACTTGGAATTGTTTGATCAGTTTCTACCCATGGTAGATGAAATTAGAAAACACAATAAAGGGGAATATAGTGATGATGACATAGAGTATATGCGTCTTTCCGATCGTAGCTCAATGTATTACAAGACTAAAAACTACCGTAAAGCCTTGGAGGTATTTGATCAAATTGGGAAGATTAATACAAAAAAAATAGACCTTAATGAAAGTAGCAGACTGAATAATATGGGTCTTTGTTACCAAAATATGAGAAAAGCAGATAGTGCCCTCATATTTTTCAGAAAGGCAATAGAATTATACAATGAGGTACTTCAAAATGCGGACAAGAACAAAACAAATGCTGATAGTTCGTTCTACTTCGTAGTGATGTCAAATATGGCGGATGTACGTGTAGAACAGGGAATATACTTGAATGCTGAAGCTGCATTCCAAGGTCAACTAAGATATTCCAGTGAGTACTACTCACCTCACCTTAGACTGAGTTCGTTTCTGAGTATCGCCAAATTGGAGTATCAAAGAAATAATTTTAAAAGGTCGTTGGCGTATATTGACAGTATTAGATTAGAATACAATAAGTCGACTCTTGTAAATTACTATATAAATGCATTAAAACTAAAAACAAAAATTCATTTGGTACAAGGTAAAAAAAGACTTGCGGCACTAAGTGAAGAAAAATATGAATCCATGCTTGATTCTATACGTGCTTCCAAAGCAGAGCTAAACTATCAAGCAGCTGCAATTAAGCTAGAGGTTAATGAGACTAAACAGAAATTGTCTGCCACCACTTTAGATCTTAATGAAGCAAAGAGTAAATCAAGAACACTCCGTTTTGGACTGGGGATAGCCTCATTATTTATTTGTCTTATTATATGGGTTCTCTATGTTTTTCGTAAAAAAAACAAACTCTTATCTAATCAAAAAGAGAACATTGACAAAGCACTTCAGGAGCGTGAATTACTACTTCGCGAAATTCACCATCGGGTTAAAAACAATCTCAATATTATTTCTAGCTTGATACAATTACAGAGTAGAAGAATAAAAAATGAAGACGTAAAAAGCATATTCAAAGAGTCACAAAATTATATTCTTAGTATGAGTAAGGTTCATCAACATTTGTATGAACAAGAAGACGTTAAAGAGGTAGATGTGGATTCTTACTTTAAATCACTCTTAGCAGAACTTATAATTAGTAGAGGAGATAAAAGTATAAGTTATAATATTCATTCGGAAGAGGTCCGTCTAAAGTTAGACCAGGCATTAGTTCTTGGAATATTGACATCAGAGTTGGTGACGAATAGTTTAAAACATGCTTTCACAAAAAACAGTGGAAATATTTCTGTTGAACTAAGAAAAGAGGGAGATACATGCTATTACTGCTACAGAGATAGTGGGCAAGGGTTTTCAATGGATAAAATCCGTTCTCAAAAGACTTTCGGACTGAAGCTTATTCGTATGAGTGCAGAACAGTTACGAGGGGATCTTATTCTTAAAACTGAAGGTGAATTTTTAATAACTATTTCCTTTATAACCAAGTAATTAAAATACGTTTTTATACTATCAATCTTTTTATAATTTTGTCAAATTAATAGGGAAATGTGGCAGAAGAAATTTCAATATATATCGTAGAAGATGAAGCTATTGCAAGGGCTGGTTTGGAGGCTATTATCGAAGACTTAGGCTATACCCTTTTAGGTTCGGCTGCAGATGCAGATATCGCGTTATTAGATATCATTAGCACCAAACCAGATATACTGTTATTGGATATTCATCTAGGTGCTTTACATGATGGCGTGTGGCTCGCACAGCAATTACAAGCATCCAGTTTGAAAGTGAGTATCATTTATCTTACTGCATATGGAGATGCGGAGACACTAAAAAGAGTCAAAGAAACTAATCCCAGTGCTTATCTGAAAAAGCCTTATGACGAGGTAACCCTAAGTACAACAATAGACCTACTTAGTGCACAAATCAGAAGTGGAAAATCAAAAGACCTATTCTCTGTGTCAGAAAATGAATACATTGTAGTGCAAGACGGGAGAAAAAAAATTAAAATTGATCTTTCCAAGCTGTTATATGTACAGTCTGACGGCAATTATGTGCGAATAGGACTGAAAGAAGCGACCTATTTAATTCGAGCGAGTCTGAAATGGTATGTGCAGAATCTTCCGTCAAATGACTTTATTCAGATACATCGGAGTACCTTGATAAACAGAAATTATATTTCAAGTACGGATAACAAATCTGTTAATGTTCAGAGTTTAAATTTCAAGGTAGGATCCTCATTTAAGCATATAATAAGTAGTCTGATTTAGTATATTGGTTTGTTTTTTCCTGTTTTGTAACAAGTAATGGGAGTTTTGTAACATTTATTTTAAAGGCTTTTTTAAGTGTATTAAACTCGCCTCATGAAAAAAAACATACAATTTTACAAAAAGGCAATATTAATGTGCCTATCATTTTTCTTGGTAGGGGTTAGTGCCCACGCCCAAGACTGGGGTCAGGTTATTAAGGCAGTATCCGCGGATAGGTCTTCAAGTGATCAATTTGGAGGTGCTGTGGCAATTAGCGGTGACTATGCCATAGTAGGTGCCATTGAAGCAGATGAGGACACTGCTGGGAATAATTTCCAGACAGGTGCTGGAGCAGCGTACATTTTAAAAAATACGAATGGATCTTGGACACAAGTTCAAAAATTGGTTGCATCCGATAGGGCCGCTGGTGACCTGTTTGGTATTGCTGTTTCCATTGATGGCGACTACGCAGTTGTGGGATCTATCTTTGATGATGAAGATGCCAATGGTGGTGATACTAAATCGGCTGCTGGTTCGGCGTACATTTTTAAGAATATTAGTGGAACTTGGACTCAAGTTTCAAAAATTGTTGCTTCTGATAGAGCTGAAGGCGATGAATTTGGATCTACAGTGTCAATTAGCGGAGACTATGTTATTGTTGGTGCTGCTGGATCTGATCCGTTAGGTTCTGGGAGCACAACCATAGCTGATGCAGGCTCTGCTTACATATTTAAGAATAACGCAGGAACTTGGAGTCAAGTGTCAATATTAGTAGCTACTGACAGAGCTATGGGAGATAATTTTGGTCGCAAAGTTGGAATATCTGGAGACTATGCAATTGTTGGAACCATTAGAGAGTCAGAAGATGCTTCAGGTGCAAATACTAAGCCTAATGCTGGTTCTGCTTACATTTTTAAGAATACATCCGGAACTTGGTCACAGATGCAAAAAATCGTCGCTTCAGACAGAAGCAATGATGACCAATTTGGTTGCTCAGTTGCTATATCAGGAGACTACGCAGTTATTGGAGCATTTGCTGAAGATGAAGATGCTTCAGGCGGAGACTTCAATAACTATGCGGGTTCAGC
>CBDUEX010000145.1:0-5185 GCA_965366305.1 uncultured Bacteroidia bacterium
AGATGGAAACGCAAATGCTATTTACAACCCAGCTACTGAATCAGGAACAAGCTTTATAAAAGTTTATTTATATACAGATACAAATGCAGACGGCATTCTTACTATTGGAACGGACGCCCTAATAGATTCGGTGTTAACCTCATCAGATGGTTACTACCAATTTAATCGCACCTACACCAGCGGAACCGACAGTTTCTTAATCACAATCAACACCAACGACCTACCTGGTGCAGACACCTTAACCACAAATACTTTTCAGTCTGCAATATTTACATCTGCTGGTAATTTAGATGCGGACAATGACTTTGGTCATGTGAATTCTGCAGGTCCGATTCCAAATTTAATTAGTGGTTACGCCTATGGAGATGCTGACCAAGATGCCATTTTTGATGGCGGAGAAGCAGCACTTGCTAATGTAAGCATTGATTTGTATCGCGATTTTAATCGAAATGGAACCATTGATGCCAACGATTTGATTTTAGATCAAAAATTAACTAACGGAGCAGGTTTTTATGAGTTCCCAGTTGATTACACCAGCTTTACTGACAGCTTTACGCGTATTATTGATCATTCCTATAATGACGCAGAACAAAACGGAGCAGCAATGACCCGCTCAAGTGATGATTTAGATCTTGGTGCTGAAAAAGTTGGACTACGTTTTAAAAACATAAACATCCCTGCAAATGCCAATATTTTAGAGGCATACATAATATTTACAGCAAGAGACAATGGTTCTGGCGGCACGCACCAAACTACCATACGTGGTGAGCTCAACGCAACGCCCTTTAACTTTAACTCATTTGACAATAACATATCAAATAGAACTACTACCACAGCTTCAGTACTTTGGAATATTCCGAATTTCTCTGCAGGCAATGCATATAACACACCAGATATTACAGCCCTAATACAAGAAATTGTTGATAGTACCGCTTGGCTATCAGGGGGAAACTTAGCATTAATCTTAGATGATGATGCAGGAGGAAGATCCGCTAAATCAAGAGACCATGCCGACGGTGCAACAGAAGGACCACAATTGTATATCAAATATGAAACTTCGCCAAGGACGGTAGCTTACATTACCAAAGTGGATAGCACAACCGGTCCAAGTGGTTCGCACCTAACAACACCTGAAACTCAAACTTCGCTATTTAGTTCTGGAGGAAATGTTGACCCAAACAATAATTTTGGATTTTACGGAGGGGCTACTCCTCTACCTGTTTCATTTTTATATATCAACGGTACTCACGTAAAACCTAATAACATAATAGATTGGGCAACAGCCAGTGAAATTGATAACAGCCACTTTGAAATTGAAAAAGCTACGGAATCTGGTCATTTTGAGACTATCGGTACGGTTGAAGGTAATGGAAACAGTAATTCAATTCGCAAATACCAATTTATTGACCAGTATGTAAGTGGAGATGTGTCTCATTACCGAATAAAACAAATCGACTACAGTGGAAAATATGATTATACACCAATAATTACAATCTTCCATAAAACTGAAAAAGACTTCTCAGTTTATCCAAATCCAGCACAAAATGTACTGAACATTTCTTTTAATAGTGCATTGAAATCAAAACGTGATGTTTTCGTTTCTATCTATGGATTAGACGGTCAATTAATAAAAGAATATGAAGCTCCAAATCGAGCTTCAACAATTTCCATTGCAACCAATGGTTTAAGTAACGGGTTATATTACGTGAAGGTTTCTTCGGAAGGGATCAATCTGAGCAAGAGAATATTAATCCAACATTAATAGTAGAAAAAGAGAAAGCCCGTATAGTTTTACTATGCGGGCTTCTTTTATTATCTTTTTTTGGTAGTGCTAATAAGCTCTTGCATTACTTCCTTCCATATAGTAAATAAAGCTTTGATTCACTACTTTATTTCCACCTGGTGTTGGATAGTTTCCTGTAAAATACCAATCTCCTAAGTGATTTGGACATGCTGCGTGCAACCCTTCTACCGTTTGATATACAATTTCTACTTCTGCTTTCATATCCTCCGGTGTTACCAAGCGAGCAATTTCATCTTCCAACTCAGCATCCGAAAATTCATCGTAAAGCATTTTTACTTTATTCTTCATCTCACTAAGTGGTTTCAACATTTCCTCTTTGCATGCCTCATAAATTTTATCCAGCAATCCTAAATCTCCTCGTTGTTTCAATAAACTTTTAGCAGCTTGAAATGCAATAAATTCATTCATTCTGCTCATATCAATACCATAACAATCAGGATATTTTATAATTGGTGCTGAAGAAGCAACAACTATTTTTTTAGGCCCTAGTCGGTCTAATATTCTTAAAATACTTTGCTTTAAGGTGGTACCTCTCACGATACTATCATCTACTACCACTAAGGTATCTTCCGCTTTAACTACACCATAGGTTACATCGTATCCATTTCCTACCAAATCATCTCTACCCGAATCTTGCGTAATAAATGTTCTAATTTTGGCATCCTTAACCAATAGCTTTTCCCTTCTAATTTTAATAGAAAGTAACTTATCAATATCTGCTGCTGATGGATTTGAGCCAAGCTTGATTAATGCTTCTCGTTTATATTTATCTAAGAATTTATAGATTCCATCAATTAACCCATAAAAAGAGGTTGCGGCAGTGTTTGGAATGTATGAAAAAACAGTAGATCGGATATCATATTCCAATCGCTTCAAAACTTCTCTTGCTATCCTTCTTCCTAATTCCTTCCGCTCTTCATGAATAATCCCATCACTACCTCGTGAAAAATAAATTCGTTCGAAGCTACATGATCTTCGTTCCTGTTGTTCTAAAATTTGAGCTTCTGTGAACGAGCCATCTCTTTTAATGATTAGAGCAGCACCAGGTGTCACTTCTTTTAAATCAGTCACCTTCAAATCAAACGCAGTTTGAATTGCTGGACGCTCACTTGCCACCACCAATATCTCATCATTGGAGTAATAATAATTTGGGCGAATACCATTTGGATCTCGCATTACAAATGCATTGCCGTCACCAATTAAACCAACCATATTATATCCACCATCTACACTTTTAAATGCTTGCTTTAAAACATTTTCCAGATTTAGATTATTTTTAATTTTATCGGCAATTTGATGATTGTCTAACCCATCTTTCTTGTATTCATGATAAAGATCTGCATTTTCTTCATCCAAAAAATGACCGATTTTTTCAAGCATGGTTACATTGTCGCTAATCTCTTTTGGATGCTGACCCAAATCGATTAATTGCTGATACATTTCTTGAACATTGGTAACGTTATAATTACCTGCCAACACAAGATTTCTACTCATCCAATTGTTCTGTCGTAAGAACGGATGAATATTTTCTATGCTGTTTTTTCCATGAGTTGCATATCGCAAATGACCTAAAAGTAACTCTCCTGCATAAGGAAACTTCTTTTTGTACCATTCTATATCTCCGATTTTATCTTTTGAAAGTGCTTGATACCTTTTGTTAACGCGTTCAAATAATGTGGTTACAGCATTTGACCCTTTGGCACGTTCTCTTGCAATGTATCGATTTCCAAATTGTGGATCCAGCTTAATTACTGCTAGTCCCGAACCGTCTTGACCACGATTCAGTTGTTTCCCCATTAGCAGCTGAAGTTTCTTCAGTCCATATAACTCGGAACCGTATTTATCCCTGTAGAATTCTAGTGGTTTCTTTAATCTGATAAAGGCAATTCCACACTCGTGTTTTATAGCGTCACTCATATTCTTAGAATGAGCAAACAAATGTATAACTTTGAAGCAGTATAAAGCGACACTCTTGAAAATATTAATCATTAATGGACCAAACTTAAACTTACTCGGAACGAGAGAACCAGACATATACGGCTCTGCAAGTTTTGAGAACTACTTGTCCAAACTTAAAAACCAATTTTCAACAATTGAGATTGACTATTTCCAAAGCAATGTTGAAGGTGAGTTAATTAACCAACTTCATACCGCCGATAAACAAAACATTCAAGGAATTATAATAAACGCTGGAGGATATTCTCACACCAGTGTGGCACTAGCAGATGCTGTTTCTGCCATTAAAACACCCGTAATCAGTGTTCATATTTCAAACATCTATCAACGTGAACAAGAGCGACATAAGGAGCTCTTAGCAAAACATGTAATTGGTGGAATATTTGGTTTAGGATTGGAAGGATACAACTACGCTATCCAAAAGATTATAAGTCGCTAAACTTCTTCACCTTTCTGGCAAAGTGCTGCCAAACAATCGATTTTGGATACAGACTAGTTGTATGAGTACTTTGTTGTTGCACCAATTTTCGTTTCTTTAACGTTGCTCCAAAAGTTTTCCAAAAAGAAAAATGGGCTTTTACTACCACAAAAAACAACGATGGATTTCCATCTACTACAAATTTTACAGCTGAAATACCATCTAAAATCATTCTCCAGAAAAGTTTAATAAACCAAAAAGACGATTGATCATTCTTAGTGAGTAAAACAAGATTGTTTCTGAAGTTGAGATAGTACTTCATCTTAGAGCCTTCCGACAATGTCCCCCCTCCTACATGGTACACCACAGATTGTGGATTTACAAACACTTTTTTACCTTTTAATTTCAGTCTCCAACAAAGATCTATTTCTTCCATGTGAGCAAAAAACTCATCATCTAAGCCTCCCACTTCATGGAACATTTTGGCATTTACGAATAAACACGCTCCGGTTGCCCAAAAAACTTCTTGTTCATCATCGTATTGCCCTTCATCTTTTTCGAGACTTTCAAATATTCTTCCTCTGCAAAACGCATACCCCCATTTATCCAAAAATCCTCCAGAAGCTCCAGCATACTCAAACATCTCGGTGTTCTTGGCATCCAAAATCTTAGGCTGCACCGCTCCAATACTCGGATTTCTCAGTACAATATCCACCAAAGGATTAATCCAATTTGGAGTTACACGCACATCTGAGTTGAGCAAAACATAGTAATCAGCATCAATTTGGGTTAATGCCCAATTGTATCCTCCGGCATAACCCAGATTGGTATCTGTGGTGAGTACTTTTACCTCATCAAAATTGTCTTTAACAAACTGTACTGAATCATCATGCGATGCATTGTCAACTACCCAAACTTCCTTATTTCCATAATTGGTAGCTAGCACACTTGGCAGAAAACGCTCCAAAAGTGAACGCGTATTATAATTAAGAATTACAATAGCTACT
>CBDUEX010000146.1:0-5159 GCA_965366305.1 uncultured Bacteroidia bacterium
GGGATATCCGTGATCCTAATGGTGTAAGAGAGGCAGTACAAGGTTGTGATATGATTTTTCATTTAGCAGCTCTAATTGCAATTCCTTATTCATACCATTCTCCAGACAGTTACATCGATACGAATGTAAAAGGTACGTTGAACATTCTTCAGGCAGCCAAAAGCTATGGTATAGAACGTGTTTAATGCACGTCTACATCTGAAGTATACGGTACTGCACAGTTTGTTCCAATAACAGAAGAACATCCAAAACAACCACAATCGCCATATTCAGCCTCTAAAATAGGAGCAGACAGTATTGCTGAATCATTTTATCGCTCATTTGATTTGCCAGTTACCATCGTTAGACCTTTTAATACTTTTGGTCCAAGACAATCGGCAAGAGCTTTTATACCAACTGTAATTACTCAATTGTTAAGTGGAGCAAACGAAATTAAAATGGGTGATTTGAGTCCAACAAGAGACCTACTTTATATAAAAGATACGATTGCAGGATTTGAGGCTATTGCCAACTGTAAAGAATTGATTGGACAAGAATGCAATATTGCCACCAATTCAGAAGTAACCATCGAAGAAGTTGCAATGGGCATTCTAAATCGAATAAATCCTGCTGCTAAAATCATTCAAGATGAGCAGAGATTACGACCAGAGAAATCGGAAGTTTTCCGATTATTTGGAGACAATACCAAGTTAAAAAGCATGACTGATTGGAGTCAGAAATACAGCCTTCAAGAAGGTTTAAATGAAACGATTGAATGGTTCTCAGATAAAAACAACCTGTTGAAATATAAGACAGACATTTACAATGTTTAATCAAGTGTAGATTGCAAAAACGATGAAGGATATAGTAATCATAGGGTCTGGAGGATTTGCGAATGAAGTTGCATTTCTAATCGAAGAAATTAACCGACAAGATCCACGATGGAATATCATTGGCTTTGTAGACAATCACAACTCAGAAAGTAAATTGCGATATCCAATTGTTTTAAACGATACAGAAGTAACTCAGCGAACTACTCCATTGCATGTAGCTTTTGGTATTGGAGATCCTAGTCTTATTGAAAAACTCTATAGGAAGTATGCGACCAACACTCAGTTAAAATTTCCAAATCTAATTCACCCAAATGTTATAGGTGATTGGGAAAGAATAAACTTAGGCATAGGCAATATAATTTGTGCGTCTAATACTCTTACTACCGATATTGAGATTGGAGATTGTAATGTGTTAAATTTGGATTGTACCATCGGACATGATGTTAAAATAGGGAGTTTTAATGTTATAAACCCTTCTGTAAATGTTTCTGGTAACGTAGCACTTGGCAATACCAATTTAATAGGAACGGGAGCAACAATCCTTCAGCAATTGAAGATTACAAGCAATGTAAGAATTGGTGCACAAGCTTTAATTAACAAAAATATAGAGCAATCAGGAACCTACGTTGGTGTTCCGGCAAAGCAGATAAGCTAATGAGCGAAAGGCGAACCATAATTATAGCTGAAGCAGGTGTCAACCACAATGGAGATATACATTTAGCTAAGCAGCTAATTGATGCAGCCAGTGATGCAAAAGCTGATTATGTGAAGTTTCAAACGTTTGTAGCTGAAGACAATATCTCAAAATCTGCAGTTAAAGCAGATTACCAAATTGAAAATACAGGTGATAAGGTAGAATCTCAATTGGAAATGGTTAAGAAGTTGGAATTATCAGTAGAAGATCATCACATTCTCTATAACTACTGTCAAGAGAAGAATATTAAGTTTCTTTCAACTGCCTTTGATTTCACAAGCATACAATTGTTAGAAGAGTTCAAACTCGATTTCTTTAAAATTCCTTCAGGTGAATTAACCAATTTACCTTACCTGAAAAAAGCAGCTGATTTAGATATTCCATTGATCATGAGTACAGGTATGGCGAATTTGGCAGAAGTAAAAGATGCTTTAGCCATCCTTCTAAATAATGGCTCGTCGATTGAAGATATTATCATTTTACATTGCAATACGGAATATCCCACACCCATGCAAGATGTCAATTTAAACGCCATGAAAACGTTGGCTGATAGCCTTGGAGTGAGGGTAGGATATTCCGATCATACACAAGGAATTGAAGTCCCGATTGCTGCAGTAGCCTTAGGTGCTATTTGCATTGAAAAACACTTTACATTAGATAGACAAATGGAAGGTCCCGATCATGCAGCTTCTTTAGAACCTAATGAACTTAGTGCCATGGTATCGGCTATTAGAAACATCGAAAGTGCTATGGGAGATGGAATTAAGAAACCATCCAACTCTGAGCAAAAGAATATAGCCATTGCAAGGAAAAGTATATTTACAAAACAAGACCTTCCCAAAGGACATCAGCTCGT
This sequence comes from uncultured Bacteroidia bacterium, assembly GCA_965366305.1. Taxonomy (GTDB): domain Bacteria; phylum Bacteroidota; class Bacteroidia; order NS11-12g; family UBA9320; genus UBA9320. The sequence goes on from CBDUEX010000146.1 coordinate 2,363, forward strand.
AGAAGCTGATTTAATAATGAAACGTCCTGGAGATGGTATTTCTCCAATGGAAATGAATAAGGTAATTGGCAAAACGATTACATCCAACCTCGCTCAAGAAACGAAACTTTCTTGGGATTTATTTAAATGAACATACTAGTACTTACCAGTACACGAGCTGATTATAGCTTTTATTTACCGTTACTTAAAGGGCTAACTAGTGATCCTTTTTTTACAGTAAAAATTGTTGCTTTTGGTTCGCATCTATCTAAAAATCACGGATATACAGTTAGTAGAATTGAAGAAGATGGCTTTGAAGTATTCGCTAAAATAACCACAAATCTCGAAAATGATTCATCTAAAGGCATTGCGTTAGCTATTGGTGAAATTACCAAACAGTTTGCCGAATTTTGGGATGAGAATAAGTACTCAGTTGATTTAGTGTTTGCCCTTGGAGATCGATTTGAAATGTTTGCTGCTGTTTCTGCATCCATTCCTTTTAACATTCCAATTGCACATTTCTATGGTGGCGAAACAACTTTGGGAGCAATTGATAATGTATTTAGACATTCCATTTCATTGATGTCGCATCACCATTTTACAAGTGCTACCGTTCACAGCAAGCGAGTTTCTGAATTAGTTCAATCAACTTCAACAGTAAATACAATAGGACTATTGAGCCTCGAAAATCTCAAGGAAATTACACTTTATAGTTTAAAAGAATTTGAACAAGAATGGGGCATAGACTTAGCTAAACCAACGATTCTATTTACGTTTCATCCAGAAACTGTTCATCCAGAAAGAAATATAGATTATGCTATTGAATTAAGTAAGGCATTTCAGTCACTCTCCAAATCATATCAAGTAGTAATTACAATGCCTAATATAGATACTGCTAACAAAGAACTTCGCTCAAGCTTTCAAGAAGTATCTAAAGCGAACAATGCAGTGATTTGCGTCGAAAGCTTTGGGATGCGAGGATATTTTTCGGCAATGAGTCATTGCAAACTACTTTTAGGCAATACATCCAGTGGAATTACAGAATCAGCAAGTTTTGGAAAGTATGTTATCAATCTAGGTGACAGACAAAAAGGAAGAACGCGAAGTAAAAACATAATAGATTGTCCTGTAAACGCTAATCAAATAATTGAAGCAGTGCACAAGACGATTCAATTAGGCGACTTTAAAGGAGAGAACGTGTTTAGTCAGGGAAACGGAGTTTCAATTGTAATCGATTACCTAAAACAGTTATGAATAAGATTCAAAACCATATAATAAACACCAATACAACAGTAAAGGATGTATTAAAGAAGCTAGATGCTTTGGCATCTGATGCCATTTTATTTTTGGTAGATGAGCAAGATAAACTAATTGGTTCTCTTACTGATGGTGATATTAGAAGGGGATTGATAAACGATCTTAATTTGGCAAGTGAAATATCAGAATTTGTGCAGGGAAGTCCGAAGTTCTTCCGATTAAATCAATATTCATTAGAAGAAATGAAAAATTGGAGGGATAATTTTTATCGAATTATTCCTGTTTTGGATAATGATGATCGAATTATTGATATCGTAAATTTTCGATTGCAAAAATCCTACTTACCTATCGATGGAGTAATCATGGCTGGAGGAAAAGGAACACGATTATTGCCTTTAACTGAAAACTTACCCAAGCCTTTAATACAAGTAGGAGGTAAGCCCATTATTGAGTATAATATTGATAGGTTAAAAAGCTTCGGAGTCAAAAATCAAGCGATTACAATCAACTACCTTGGTGAACAAATTATAGAAGCTTTTGGTGACGGTGGATCCAAAGGTATTCGTTTAAACTATACCAAAGAGACCATTCCAATGGGAACTATGGGTGCTCTTACATTGGTAGAGGATTTTACCAATGATTACATATTGGTTATGAATTCAGATTTACTAACCGACATCGACTACGAAGATTTCTTCCAAGAACTAATTGCTAAAGATGGAGATTTGGCAGTTGCTACCACAACACATGAAGTTCAAATTCCGTATGGAATTATTGAATCTGAAGACGACTTTATAACCGATATAAAAGAAAAGCCTACATATACCTATTATTCGAATGCAGGAATTTATTTGTTCAAAAAAGAACTCATCAACCGCATTCCCAAAAACGAATATTTTGACGCAACATCCTTTATCAATCTGCTTTTGAAAGAAAAAAAGAAGGTAATCCATTACCCAATTCTAGGCTACTGGTTAGATATTGGAAAACACCAAGATTTAGAGAAAGCACAGCGAGACGTTCATCATTTAAAGCTATAACATGTTACCAAACCACAAACCTTATATAATTGGTGAAACGGCATTTCATCACGAAGGAGATCAAGATTTTCTTATAAACTTAATTGCTAAAGGACAAGAATTAGGTTTCGATGCGTTAAAATTTCATGTTACAGTAGACTTGGATGATTATATGATTGCCAATCATGAAGCGATTGATGTAATCAGACCCTGGTGTTTTAATTCAACCCAATGGGATGAAATACTATCGCATGTTAGCAACACCGATATCGTCTTGCTATGCAACGATGTTCAATCGGTTAAGTATGCCCTTAGCGGCAAATACCCAGTTCGTGCCATTGAAATTCATGCAACCGGACTAAATGATGTTTTTCTGTTGGATGAGGCTTCTAAATTTAAAGGTACAGTGATTTTAGGAACCGGTGGATCTACTTTAGATGAAATAGAATATGCTATACAATATCTAATTCAAAATGGACAAGAAGATGTATTTCTAATGCATGGTTTTCCCCCTCGTTTTCCGGGTTCTAATGTTATTATGT
>CBDUEX010000147.1:0-5137 GCA_965366305.1 uncultured Bacteroidia bacterium
CAAACGGCGAAGTCTTCCCTCTGTTTACCTCTACTTTGGTAATCTCAGGCTTTTCTATTTTGACAACCTCTTCTTTCTCACCTTTTACTTTATAAATAACTACGTGGCCATCTATGTAATAGGTAGAAGCAAAATTCATGATATCTTCTTTAGAATAAGCAAGCATTGCATCCAATGAATTTAGCTCATCAGCCCAATCAGAACCAAGTATAAATGACTCTAAGAGGGAATATGCTGCTCCTCCATTTGATTCAAATTTTCGTATCTCACTTACTTTTTGATTTAGAACAATGCTTTTAATCAGGTTCATATCAAAATCTCCTGCTTTCAGTTTATTAATTTGGTCGTAGAACAATTGTTCTAACTCTTCAAGAGACTGACCTTCTAAGGGAACACCAGCAAAGTAATGAACACCTCTTTCCTTTAATAACATTGGAGAGCAGTATGCTTGAACACATTTTTGGGCCTTCACCATATTTAAATCTATTAATCCTGCCTTAGAGTTGGCTAGAATTAAATCAACAAGCTTAACGAGGTTCGCATCTTTATCGAGTGCATCAGGTACTCGATACCCCATCGTTAATGAAGCCGCCGAAGGGCCTGAAACAGTTATTCTTTTGGTACCGTTTAATGGTTCTTCATCCTTAAAAGTTTTAGTAGGAACTTCTTTTGGAGTCATGTACGAAAACTTTGCTTTAATTAATTCAAAAGTTTGATCCAAATTAATGTCACCAGCGAGAATTACAGCCATATTGTTCGGCACATAGTAGGTATTGTAGTATTCTCTTATTTTCTTGATGCTCGGATTTTTAAGATGTTCAATAGTTCCAATGGTAGTTTGCATTCCATAATTATGATTCGCAAAGGTTTCAGCAAACAACCGCTCATAAACTTGTCGGTTGTCATTATCCATACCAATATTTTTCTCTTCATAAACCGCTTCTAGTTCGGTGTGAAACAAACGAAGAACTGGTTTTCTAAATCGTTCTGCTTCAATATCGAGCCAAGTACTCATTTGGTTAGAAGGGATGTCGTTTACATAAACAGTTCGTTCAAAGCTTGTAAATGCATTGGTTCCCTGGGCTCCAATACCTTGTAGCATTCTGTCATATTCGTTAGCAATTGAAAACTTAGCAGCCTCTCCAGAAACACTATCAATTAAATGGTAAATAGCTTTACGCTCTTTTGGGTCTGTTGTTTTATTATAACGCTCATATAAGGCATCCACTTCTGCTAGAATCTTACTTTCTTTTTCGTAGTTAAGGGAACCATATTTGTCTGTACCTTTAAATAAAAGATGTTCGAGGTAGTGAGCTAATCCTGTGTTGTCTGCGGGATCACTGCTGCTACCAGCTTTGGTTGCAATTAAGGTTTGTACACGAGGCTTTGTTTTATTTTCTGAAAGAATTACAGTTAAGCCATTGTCGAGGGTATACCAACGACTATTTGCTGGGTCGTTTGAATAGCTGGTGTATTCGTTGCCATTGGCGTCTTTTTTTGTTTGAGCTTCTTGTGCAAAAGCTGCCAGGCACATAAGAAGCAATAAGTGGATAGAAATTAGTCTTTTCAAAATTATTATTTTAATGCTCCGAAGATAAGACTAGTTTATTTATTTCTTGGTTTAAATCTATTTCCTAACACATCCTTGGGATAAATTATTAGCTAATCTTAAGCTTAGGCTTACTCAAAAATTGTACATTTGCACCGCATTAAAGCTATGGCAGAATACAAATTAATTATGCCCAAAATGGGTGAAAGTATTGCAGAAGCAACCATCATCACATGGTTAAAGAAAGAAGGTGATTCAATTGAAGTTGACGAAGCAGTATTAGAAATAGCAACGGATAAGGTAGACAGTGAGGTTCCTAGTATGGAGGCTGGTACATTATCTAAGGTACTATTTCAAGAAGGTGATGTTGTAAAAGTGGGTGAAACCATTGCATTAATAAACACTTCTGGAGATGCTCCAGCCGCACAACCTGCTGCAGTTGAAGAAAAGGTAGAAACGCCCGTTGCTGCCATAGAAAACAAAATAGCTGTTGCAAAAGAAGCCGTAGCGATGCCAGTAGAAACCAATGGAAATTCTGATCGATTTTATTCACCTCTTGTTCTAAATATTGCAAGAACGGAAGGTGTTTCGATGAGCGAATTAGAGAATGTTCCAGGTTCTGGTAAAGATGGAAGAGTTACTAAGCGAGATATTATATCTTATATTGAAGGTGGACGAACTGCTGCAAAAGCAACTCCATCACAACCTGCACCAGCGGAGAACGTAGTTAAAGAAACACCAACAGCAAGTCCATCAATTTCATTAAATCCAGGAGATGAGATTATTGAAATGGATCGTATGCGAAAGCTTATTGCTGATCATATGGTAATGAGTAAACATACTTCACCTCACGTAACCTCTTTTGTGGAAGCAGATGTTACTAATTTAGTGAATTGGAGAAATAAAATTAAAGGTGGATTTAAGGAAAGAGAAGGCGAAAATTTCACCTTCACTCCTATTTTCATTCAAGCAATTGTGAAAGCAATTAAGGATTTTCCACTTATCAATATCTCAGTTCAAGGAGATAAAATTATAAAGAAAAAGAATATTAATATTGGAATGGCAGCTGCATTACCAAGTGGGAATTTAATTGTTCCCGTAATTCGAAATGCAGATTTCATGAACTTAACAGGCTTAGCTAAAACTGTCAATGATTTGGCAAATAGAGCAAGAAATAATCAATTAAAGCCAGATGAAATTCAGGGAGGTACCTATACGGTTACTAACGTAGGTACTTTTGGTAATGTATTAGGAACTCCAATTATAAATCAACCTCAAGTTGCGATTATGGCAATGGGTGCTATTATCAAAAAACCTGCGGTTATTGAAACCGAACATGGCGATATGATTGGAATTCGACATAAAATGTATTTGTCTCACTCTTACGACCATCGTGTTGTTGATGGTGCTTTAGGAGGAATGTTTGTGAGAAGAGTTGCAGACTATTTAGAAGATTGGGACACCAACCAAGAGGTATAATTATATGAAATCAGTTGTATTGATTCCAGCACGAATGGAATCGAGTCGTTTTCCTAACAAACCACTTGCAGAAATATTGGGTAAACCAATGATTCAATGGGTGTACGAAGCAGCTGAAAAAAGCATTGCTACGGATGTTTTTGTAATTACGGATAGTGAAGCTATTATTAAAGTAGTGGAATCTTTTGATGGTCAGGCCATATTAACATCTTCTAGCCCAGTTAATGGCACTGAAAGATGTCAGGAAGCAATTGAAATTCTAGCGTCAGAGGATCAAGAATATGATGTGATTGTTAATGTGCAAGGAGATGAACCTTTGGTTTCTCCTGATGATATAGATCTGATTTTAGAGTTGTTTGAAGATGAAGAGATTGATGTTGCAACGCTTATAAAACCAATAGAAACTGAAGCTGAATATCGAAATCATAATGTAGTGAAAGCTGTGCCTACAGCGTTTGATGGTGGTTTTTGTGATATCTGTTATTTTAGTAGATCTCCTATTCCATACATGGAATCCTTTGAACCAGAAACTGCCTTTAAACACATTGGAATATATGGTTACACGGCAACTGCTTTTGAAGAGATTAAAAATCTTGGACCTTCTGAACTGGAATCACTAGAAAAATTAGAACAATTGAGGTGGTTACAGAATCATATTGTGATTTCTGCGGCTGTAACAGAATCTGAACTCATTGGAGTTGATACACCAGAAGACATTGTTGCAGTTGAAAAGATTCTTCAAAATTTGTAATTCTAGCTCATCTTAAAGTATTTTTTCTTAGTCAATTCTGCCTGTTCAGGGAGGTGTTAACAACATCTTGAAATCGTATTTCCATTCTTTTGCTTGTTGCAAACAATCTTAATGTAACTTTGACACCCGTACAATTACGGTAGTTATATAGGTCTATACGGACTTCTTGTTTCCGCTTTTGGCACACATTAAATTAAATTTATGGATACAAAATACGTTTTCGTTACAGGCGGAGTAACATCTTCATTAGGAAAAGGAATCATTTCTGCTTCATTAGCAAAGCTTTTACAAGCTAGAGGTTATAGGGTAACTATTCAAAAGTTTGATCCTTATTTGAATGTAGATCCAGGAACAATGAATCCATATGAACATGGAGAATGTTATGTTACTGATGATGGTGCTGAAACAGATTTAGACTTAGGACATTACGAACGATTTTTAAATGTTCCCACTTCTCAAGCAAACAATGTTACAACAGGCAGAGTATATTCTACTGTAATTGACAATGAACGTGAAGGAAGATACTTAGGTAAAACAGTTCAAATTATCCCGCATGTTACAGATGAAATTCAGCGAAGAATGACTATTCTTGGTGATAGCGGTGATTTTGATATTGTTATTACTGAGCTTGGAGGCACTGTAGGTGACATTGAGTCGTTGCCGTATGTTGAATCAGTTAGACAATTAAAACGAAAACTAGGAAGTGATGATTCTGTTGTTATTCACTTAACACTAATACCATACCTTAAAGCTGCCGGTGAATTAAAGACGAAACCTACTCAGCATTCAGTTCAAAAATTGCTTGAAGCTGGTGTACAGCCAGATATTTTGGTTTGTAGAACCGAGCATAAATTAACGTTAGATATACGGAAGAAAATCTCGTTATTCTGTAATGTGAATCAGAATGCCGTAATTGAAAGCATTGATGTAGATACCATTTATGAAGTTCCACTAACCATGGAAAAAGAGAAATTGGATCGAGTGGTTCTAGCTAAGCTACGTTTGCCTGCCAGCACAGATGCTAATCTTGATAAGTGGAAGGATTTCTTATTTAAATTAAAACACCCAAAGCATGAAGTTAATATTGGCTTAGTTGGTAAGTATGTGGAACTTCCAGATGCATATAAATCAATAAATGAGGCATTCATACACGCAGGTGCAGAAAATGAATGCAAAGTAAATCTTACCCACATTCATTCTGAGAATCTTCATGAAGATAATGTTGCAGAAAAATTAATGAATTTGGATGGTGTTTTAGTCGCTCCAGGTTTTGGAGATAGAGGAATTGAAGGTAAGATTAACACCATCAAGTTTTTAAGAGAAAACAAGATTCCATTTTTTGGTATTTGTTTAGGTAT
>CBDUEX010000148.1:0-5117 GCA_965366305.1 uncultured Bacteroidia bacterium
CCCAAATAGCATGAGCGTACCAACAATGAATATTGGCTGAACTTTTCATTAACTGAGATTCTTCGATGCATTGAGCTCTTATTCCAAGTTGAAATATTTCTGGCTTCAATTCATTAATTCGAGCCATTACACTGGCATGCGACCATTTACTTCCTTCATACGACTCTCTTAAATCACTATGAGCGTCCAATTGTAATATTCCAATGTCTGACCATTTTTCTTGAAATGCTTTAAAGAGACCATACGTAACGGTATGCTCGGCACCAAGGCTAGCGATAAATTTGTTGTTGGCTAAATGACTTGCTGTTTCTGAATAAATCAGATTCATGGCTTCTTCGTCAACTTGCGATTTGAAATCAAGTGCTTCTAAACTAGCAATGCCGCACTTTTTATAAGCTTCAGCATTGAGTTCAATATCGTAGAACTCTACAAACTGTGAATTAGTAATAATCGCGGATGGGCCATTTTTACTTCCAGTTTTGTACGAAGACGTATGTTCATAAGGCAATTGCTGAATGACACATTTACTGTTTTCGTAAGTGTGTAAATCTTCTTCATTTATACCCAGGAAATTATGCTCAGGAGTTAAAACATTCATTATTTTTGATGAAATTATATGCAAATGAAATTAAATAAATCAATCTTAGGAATTGCTCTTATGTTAGTTTTTTTACTTGGAGCTTGTTCACAAGCTCGTTATGGTAATTTAACAACACGAACTAAAGCTACTCACTTAGCTAAAAAGGAAGTTAAAAAAGAGGTAAAAGAGACTCCTGTAAAAGGAGAAGTGATCAATGAAATTGTTCCTACTCTTAAGGATGCAGTTTTAATTGAAAACGATGCAGAACAGCTTGAAGAAGCGAATGTGTCAGAAACTATTGCAATCACATCACCAAGCACAGAAAAGAAGTCTGTGACAACTAGTAAAACTGCAAAAACTGCCATGAAACTAGCTGGTCCGCTTCAAAAAAGAGCCTTGAAAAAAGTGCTTAAAAAATTGGATGAGAAAGAAAGTCGGGTTCAACCAGAAAAGGCGGATGACGATTCAAGCCTATTGCGATTAATCTTAATTATAATTTTAGTGTTGTTAATTGTGTCTTTGCTAGGCAAGTTAATACCTGGATTAGATTGGCTGTTGGGAATACTAATATTAGTAGTTCTAATTTGGTTAATCTTACAATATATTTAAGACTTAATCTTAAGGTATAAAAAAAGGAGGTGCATGCACCTCCTTTTTTGTTTTATCTCGTTATTAATTACTTCGCACGTTCAACATATTCTCCTGTACGTGTATCTACTTTAATCTTTTCCCCGCTTTCTACAAATAGTGGTACATTTACCTCTGCACCTGTTTCAAGAGTTGCAGGTTTTAGTGGGTTGTTGGCTGTGTCTCCTTTTATACCAGGTTCTGAATACGTGATTTCCAACACTACATGATTAGGAGCTTCAGCCATAATTGGATTGCCCTCATCAAAATAGACGTTCAAAATCATTTCTTCTTTAATGAATTTCATTTGATCACCAAGCATAGATTCTGGAACACCTACTTGCTCAAAAGTTTCGGTATTCATCAAAATTAAATTGTTGCCATCGTTGTACAAGTATTGCATTTCAATTTGATCAACACGCACGTCATCAATGTTTTCACCACTTCTAAAACGGTGATCCATCGACTTCCCTGTGATTGCATTTTTCATTTTTACCTGATAAAAAGCACCGCCTTTACCTGGCATGGTATGTTGGTAGTCCACTACTTGGCATAATTGGCCATTGTATCGTATGAACATTCCTCTGGATAAATCTTGTGTAGTTGCCATCTGCCGCAAATATATTTATTCTATTATTTAAAAAATGTGAACAAACTTCTGTACTCGTTAAAATTATAAATTTACCTTTGAATTGTTAAAAGTGAAAGGGAAGCGAGGTGATAAATCCTCCACTGTACCCGCAGCTGTAATGTTCGTAAATGTTTAAACGATCTTAATCCACTGCTCAGCATCGTTGAGTGGGAAGGGGTTTAAATAAAGAACTAAGTCAGAAGACCTGCTTTTTACAATAGATTAATTCGCTTTCGGGGAAAAAAGCAATAATTGACAGCTTGCTGCCCATTATTTTTTTATTTCTCATTGGCAAAAAAAAGTGTAACAACGAAGCCATTGAAATATATAGCAGTTCTTGCAGGACTCCTTTGGAGCTTTTCTGTAAATGCCCAATCAACTTTGGACAGTGCTTCTGTGTTGGATTCAATTCCAATTGCGGCTGAGCACTTAAGTCAACAACTTTTTTCGGAAGAATTATTGAAGGTAGATCCTGCCCAAAACTTGGCTGAATTGCTTCAAAAACAAACGGGTATATTTATTAAAAGTGGCGGTGTGGGTTCTCTCAATACGCCAAGCTATAAAGGCTTGGGAACCATGCATATTCCTATCAATATTGATGGTGCAAATATGCAAAGTAGCATGAATGGCACCATGGATTTATCGTTAATTGATGCTTTTCATTTTTCTCAAAGTGGATTTAGCGAACAAGACAATCAATTACTAGGGCAAAGTAATATGGGGTCTTCCTTAAATCTTATAACCGGTAAGATAAAACCTCAAATTGAAGTAAATGCTGGTGGAAATACACAAAAAGGACAATCCATAGGTTTAAAATATGGGAATACTGGAAAAAACTGGAAGTATCAAGCTTCGGCATTTGGATCTCAATCTGAGAATAATGTTGACCTAAAACCCTACATAGGAGAAGATTCATTGTTAGAGAATTCGGCATATAGAAAGGCAAGTGTTTTACAATCTGTGTCATACCAGTCGGCTAAGTTTGGGATTTGGAAAAACACCGTATATTTTCAATTATCTGAACGGTCTATTCCTCCAACACTTTTAAGTTCAAGTGATGCCACTCAAATGGATGTGAATGTGATGATGCTTAATCGCTATCAAAGACGATTGAGACGGAGATGGACTGTACTTGTACAAAACCAAACTTGGAAAGAACAAATTAGTTTTAACTCCGAGACTTTCAATATTAAGGCTGTGAGCGACGTTTTGAACGTTAACAGCACTGCACAAGCAGCAAAAAGAATTAATAAGAAATTACGAATTACCCTTGGTTTAGGTAATGAGAACGCTTTTTATTCTGCTACTAACCTAGAGAACGAGGTGAGCTATACCCGACTAAGAGCCTTTTACAATGCTTCCTTTCGAGTAAATAAAATACGTTTTAACCTTGACCAACAAGTGGTTAATTTTAATCAGAATAGATTCGGGAATAACGCATCGTTAGAAGCAAGAAGAAGTTTCGGTAAGAAATATGATATGTCGATTCTGGCTCAAACAGTTTATCGGTTGCCAACATTAAATGAACTGTATTGGTACGAACCAGGATTCGCATCGGGCAATAGCTTATTGAAACCTGAACAAGGAAAGAAGTTAGATTTTATGGTTGCTAGAAATTCTAAACACTTGAGTTTAACAGTTAATCCATTTGTTGGAATATTTGAGAACATGATTGCATGGCAAGGATTTCCAGAAATCAGTCCTGTTAATATTCAATCGGTGTTAGTTAGAGGAATTGAATTAACTACCATTTATAGTCACAGTGTTGGAAAAGGAAAAATTGCTGTAAACAATAATATTCACTATGTAAAATCCACATACAACCCTAGTGATCATACCAGTGCAACGTATAATAAGCAATTAATCTATACACCAGAATTTACCACAAACATTACATTGACCTATTCAAGGGAGAACTTTGGTGTGTACGCTAATGAACAGTTTATAAGTAAAAACTACATCGCAAGTGACAATTCATCCTCATTGGATCCGTATTTGTTAACCGAAATTGGAGGATATTACTCTTTCGAAGATCTTCGATTTGGAGCTGCAATTTCAAATTTATTCAATACCGCATACTTTACCATACCAAACACTCCATTACCAGGGAGAATTATTAAAATAAATGTAAACTATAAAATAAAAATTAAATCATGGAAAAATCACTAATTCTTGGCTTTTTGCTACTGCTTACTTCATTTGCAAATGCTCAATTTCCGCATCAACGCGTTCAAACAACTTTCGATAATATGTTACTTTCAAAATCGGATACTTTTAATAATGGTGCCGATAATTCTGCAGGATTATCTCATTACGGAAGGTTCTTTAATAACGAATATGATACGGCCTTTGGTGGAAGCTGGAACGGATGGGCACTGAGCAACATGACCGATGACAGCACAGAAGGATTTGGAAATCAATACAGTTCAATTACGGGCTCTGGGGTAGATGCTACTCCTAATTATGTGGTTGGTTACAAAGAGCCTTATATCAAATTTGATTCAGCTATTGACTTAACGGGAGCTTACTTTACCAATTCAACTTATGTTTATAATGATATGCTGAATGGATCAGGATTTAGTAAAAAGTTTGGCGGAGCTTCAGGAAGTGATCCAGATTACTTTAAGGTATACATTACTGTATTTCTTGAAGGAACTCCATCTGCACAAACATCATTTTATTTGGCTGATTTTAGAAACTCAGATGATTCCAAAGACTATATTGTAGATGACTGGATTTATGTCGATTTCAATAACATTATCGACAAAAATGTAAAGGGAGATAGCATCGTGTTTGTCTTTGAAAGTTCTGATAATGGACAGTGGGGAATGAATACTCCCGCATATTTCTGTATGGACGAATTGAACACACTTTCTAATTTATTAGAGTTTCCACAGTTTGGTGAATTCCCAGAAGATACTTTTGATAATGGAAGTGATAACGCAGGAGGATTTGTGGTGAATCATTTATTCTTTCCAAATTCATACAATCAGCAATGGAGTTCTTGGAGCGGATGGAGCACAAGTTCCAAGTATGATGATAGTACTGAAGGATTTGGGAATCAATATTCGGCAATGATGACGATACCCGCTACCATACCTGAATCACCATGGGTTTATCATAATTATCACTTTGTAAATAGTGCAGTTAACAATGAAATTAGAACACCTTATGATATCGATGGTCAATCTGATTTGATTTTTGGATTAGTAGCAGCACCAACACCGGTAAGTTTTGAAATCACCAATTCAACTTATGCCTATTATGATATGTTAAACG
>CBDUEX010000149.1:0-5092 GCA_965366305.1 uncultured Bacteroidia bacterium
AACAGCCCCATTGTATGCATCCAAAAAGACACACAAAGTGCTTCAATTTTTGATGCTCCTAGCTTGACTGAACTAAATGTTTATCCGAATCCATTTAGTAGTATAATTTATATAGATATGCTTAGTTCTGAGCTATTGGGAATTAAAGTGATGGACTTAAAAGGTGCAGTTGTCTATCAAAATGACAATATGCTAAGTAGTTCGGTTGATTTAAAGAGTATTGAGTCGGGGATGTATTACCTCTATATTTACACTAAGACCACTACAAGCACACAAAAGATTGTGAAGATTGCGAATTGAACAATTATTCTTCGCTTGAACAGTTTTCGTCAACTAGACGTTGAACTGCATTACCGTATTGTTTCGTAAATCCAAGTTGAAGAGCTGTGTCCCAAGCTTTGCAGGCATTGGTCTCATCACCATCTGCTAACATTATTAAACCAAGATTTCGGTAGGCATACGAATTATAAGGGTTTAACTCCAGCGATTTTAGTACATCTGTTCTAGCATCTACCAAATTACCTGTTTGCAAGTGCACAAAAGCTCTGTTATTATAAGCATAAGCAAAGTCAGGTTTAATTTCCAAACATTTGTCAAGCATAGAGATAGCTTCATCAAAACGCTCCCTTTCAGAATAGAAGTATCCCAAATTGGCATAGCCAACGTGATCTTCAGGAGCAATGCCAATCACATTGTACAAACTCGCTTCAGCCAACGAGTCTTCGCCTAAATATTTCGCAACGATTCCCATGTTATTGTTTGCACAAAAACTTTGAGGGTTTATTTCCAATGATTTTAATAAATCACTTTTAGCACCATCAAATTTTCGAATGGCCATTTTAGAACTTGCCCTACTGCAATACATAGAACCCTTTGCAGAGTCTTCTGTTTCGAATCGAAGTGCAGAAGAGTACAGTTTGATGGCATCTTCGTGCTCGCCCAACAAGTAGGAAAAGTAAGCCCTGTTGTCAAGTAACATAACACTTTGAGGATGAGCGATTATACCTAGATCTAGCATTAGTTTCGCTTGATCAAACTTGCTTTGCGTGAAATAAATTTTAGAACAAAGTGCGATATATTCTTCATTGCCTTTGTCTTGCTTTAATGCTTTTAATATAAACTTTTCGGCTTTATTTGGCTTTTCTGCATAATACAAATCATATGCTTTTTGGTAGTTTTTGTTTACTTGACTTAATGCCATAAAAGGCAATAACAGAAGCACGGTAAATTTGAGTATTCTTGTCATAATTGTTAAAATCGTTCACCAACATTAAGTTCCATTGCCTCACTTATCAATTGATCTTTGTCGATAGGTATAACACCCACTTCCTCACATACAATTCCACCAGCTAAGTTGCTTAAAGCAGCTGTAACTTCATCGTTAACACCTAATGCAATACATAAAGCAGCCACACTAAGTACAGAATCTCCGGCTCCGCTTACATCTACTATTTTTCGTTCGTGTGCAGGTAAATGGATAGATCCTTTTTCATTTACGATAAGCACGCCATCTTCACTTAAGGTGGTCATTATCTTATCTGCTTGCAAATGTTCTCGAGCTTGAGCGGCAATCTTCTTTAATTCCTTAATGGTTACTGGTTTTTTAATATTTTCAGATTGAAGTAATTCTTTTTTGTTGGGTTTGAACAAGGTAACTCCTTTGTATTCTGAGAAATTATGGAATTTAGGATCTACTACAATAGGTACTTTGTTCTTTTGGCACAATTCTATAACTCGAGATATTAAAGAGCTCGTAAGCAGTCCTTTGTTATAATCTTGAAATATTAAAACACTAACATTCTTTATTTGACCTTTAACAGCATTAAACAATAGGTTTTCTAACGATTTGTTGATTTCTTGGGTCTCTTCTTCATCAATGCGTAACAACTGATGATTATTGCCAATGATACGCGTTTTTACAGTTGTAATTCGCTTGTAATCATTTATTAATCCATTAGAATCGAGCTTGTTATTTTTAAAAAGAGCTTTTAATTCGTTGCCATCTTTATCGTTTCCTTTTATACTGACAACAAAAGGATCAGCCCCAAGTGCTTTTAAATTTAAGGCAACATTTGCCGCTCCACCAAGTCTTCTTTCTTTAGATTTTAGGTTAACGATAGGTACAGGTGCTTCTGGACTAATCCGTGTAACACTACCATAAAAATATGCGTCAACCATTGTGTCACCCAGTACTAGTACTTTTTGATTCTCAAAATCTGTAAATAACCTGCTTATATTCATTTAGTCAATGCTAATTTAATTCTTCTAACTGCTTCTCGCAACTCTTCTTCAGAAGATGCGTAACTAATTCTAACATGATCATCCATTCCAAAGGCAACACCTGGAACTAAACTTACGAGGGCCTCTTCTAACAAATATTCGCAAAAGTCTATACTGTTCTGAATTGTTGTACCATTTAAAGTCCTTCCATAAAAACTAGAAACTCGCGGAAATAAATAATATGCACCTTTTGGAGTGTCAACTTCTAGTCCATCAATCTCACTTAGCATATCAACCATTAAGTTTCGGCGTTTTTTATAAACGGCTACCATATCGTAAGTAGGTTTAAGATCGCTGTTAAGAGCGGTAACAGAAGCCCATTGTGCAATGCTGCAAGTTCCTGAAGTAAATTGTCCTTGTAGCACATCGCATGCTGTAATTAATTCTTTAGGTCCAGCCATATATCCGACCCTCCAGCCTGTCATTGCAAAGCCTTTAGACACACCGTTTATAATAACGATTTGATCTTTTAGCTCGGTGTACTGTGAAAGGCTGCGGTGCTCTTCTTCGAACACCAAGTGCTCGTATATTTCATCGCTTATAGCAACAATGTTTGGATGTTGTTTTATAATCGCTGCTATTTCTTCAAGTTGTTTTGCACTCATCATGCTACCTGCTGGATTGTTGGGGCTAGAAAATAATATAGCCTTAGTGCGAGGTGTTATTTTCTGTTTTAACGCTTCTAAATCAAGAGCAAAACCCTCTTCAAATTTAGAGGGAATATATATGCACTTGCCACCGCTGTACTCTACCATTGCTGAATAACTAACCCAATATGGCAAGGGAATAAGAACTTCGTCCCCTTTCTGCACTAAGCACTGTATCACGTTCATGATGCATTGTTTTGCACCCGTACTTACCATTACCTCGTTAGCGGAATAAGATAGATTATAATCACGCTTTAGTTTTGAACATATGGCCTGTTTTAATTCTGGTATTCCTCCAACAGGAGTATACTTTGTTTTGCCGTCGTTGATAGCTTGAATTGCTGCATCTTTAATATGCTGAGGAGTATCAAAATCTGGTTCTCCTAAACTTAAACTGATAACGTCTTTTCCTTCCGCTTTCAATGTTCTAGCCTTCTTAGCCATTCCGATGGTAAGCGATTCTTCAACCCTGTTGATTCTATCGGTAAAATTCATTTCGATAAGCGAAGTTATTACTTTTACATTTGTAGGAAATTTAAATGACGGTTTTTTTTAAAAAGCTTATCTACAAATATCTGAGGCGATTATGGAGCAAGTGGTATCCTCCATTGCCAATGATAGAATTGGAAGCTAAGCACATTGCTAATTGTACTATTTTAACAAATAGAATTGAGCTATTGAAACGATTGCCTTCTCAGGGAGTTGTGGCAGAAATAGGAGTAGAGCGAGGGTTGTTTTCTTTAGAAATTTTGCGATTAGCCAAACCTACTCAACTTCACTTGGTAGATACGTGGAGTACACCAAGCATTGAAGATGAATGCAGAAATAATTTAAAGGAACAAGAAGTGGAGTTTCATAAGATGTATTCTACTTCCTTTCTTGCTAATGTTGAGAACAAGAGTCTTGATTGGGTGTACATCGATACTGACCACACCTATAAAACCACACACCATGAGTTAGAATTGGCAGCTTTGGCAGTAAAAGACAATGGATTTATATGTGGTCACGATTATACCGCTGTGGCATATTCGGGATTAAGAAAGTATGGTGTGGTAGAAGCTGTAAATCAATTTTGTGTGAGTCACAATTACGAGTTGGTTTATTTAACATCAGAAACATCGCGTCATTTGAGTTATGCCATTCGAAAAAATCAAACAACGTAACTACTGCAACCAGTACGTAAACTTCATGACAATTCCTCTGCTTTTTACGGTGAAATCCGTGGTTAAGTAATTGTCGGAATACACAATATAGAGATCGCTCATGGGCTTATACCGCCATTGTAATCTGCTATTGATATTAAAATTGTCAATTTGTGTATTGTATTGCAAAAACGTTGTGAAGAAGATGCTTTTTGTAAAAGACAATTCAATTTCTGCTCCAATTAAAGAGAGGTATTTTGTTGACTCGAGAGTAGGCATTTTAAAAAGATTCTGATTGGTATACAAACTGAATTTTCCAATTGGCTGGTAGCGATAGCTGATGGCCAAGTTTAAATTTGTTCTCAATCCATTGTAGTATTCTCCATAGGCAGTAGCACCTTCAAAGGCAAATGCTTTTCGCGGATTTGTTTCAAAATAGATCAGTCCATTGCTGTATCTATAGTTTCCAGCTTGCGTTATTGCATTACTGTCTCCTGTAAATGTTAGATCGGTGTTAAAATAGAGTTTGGTAAATCGTTCGTTGTATTCAACTGCAAGAGTTGAAGTATTCTTGAATTGAATGAGGTATTTGTTGCGTAGTAGATTATCTGTTAATTCACGATTCACATCAGCATAGCGATCCATGTATATTTCATATTCTTGCTTAATGTACCACGACTTTTTTTGAGGGTAGTAAATGTATCGCAACATCGGTTCTAACCTCCAATAGGCATTTCGTTGCCGAACACCTAGGTCTGGGTTAAATCGCTCTAATCGAGGTACAAATCCAAAGTCTGCAATAAAGTTTTCGCCAACGTATTCATGATTCCACATGGCCAGATAATTTTTTGTACTATACGCTAAATACGAGGCATGAGTGAAATTGTCTTTGGTTTGATTTGGAGTAAAAGCGTGATGATAGAACACCTTTCCCGTCCATTTACGGTCGAGCGTATTGAAGTTAAAATCAGAACCAATAATGCGGTTGTAATCATTGGTATTCATTTTCCCATCTCTATAACT
>CBDUEX010000150.1:0-5059 GCA_965366305.1 uncultured Bacteroidia bacterium
TTACTTAAAGAGTTAATTGTAGTAGAACCAAAACTGCAATCCCGCATTGACTTTGTAGAACGAGTACAAAACACGGATGCCGTAATAGCAACCGGCAGTAATAATACCTTCCGTTATTTCCAGCATTATTTCCAGCACATCCCGCATCTATTGCGAAAGAATAGAAAGTCGATGGCAATTCTCAACGGAAACGAGACAGATCATGAATTGGATTTATTGGCAGATGACGTTTTTTTATACTTCGGATTAGGGTGTAGAAATGTCAGTTTGTTAGCACTTCCTGCGAGCATGAACATTACGCGAGTTTTAGATCACCTTATGCGATACAAGGAGTTGGAGAATCACAATAAATTCGCTAATAATTACACCTATCACCGGGCCATATTATTAATGAATAGTGAACAGCATTTGGATACTGGTTTTGTACTTGCAAAAGAGCGTAAAGAATTGAATGCACCCCTTTCGTGCATTAATTATTTCACTTATTCCAATGAGGAAGAATTGGATCTCTTTATAAAAAATAATGAAGAAAACATACAATGTATTGTGGGTAAATATTCTCATGTCAACTCTGTTGACTACGGTCAGTCTCAAAATCCTAATATTCAAGACTTTGCTGATGACGTAGATACCATGAAGTTCTTAAACTCGCTTCACGAGACAACAATAAACACGAAGTAAAAGCTAAAAAAAATTATTTTTGATAATCAATTTATGAGTTCAATGGGACAAGAAACATTAATTTCTACCAATTTCTTCTTTAAAGATCAGGTAGATTTTATGAGAGGAAAAGTGCGAGATGTATACTCTATAGGAGAAGACTACATAGTACTTGTTGCGAGTGACCGTATTTCAGCGTTTGATCATGTATTGCCTTCACCAATACCCTATAAAGGTCAAGTTCTAAACCAAATTGCTTCTAAGTTTTTAGACGACACCAAACATATCGTTAAAAACTGGAAAATAGGCGAACCCGATCCACATGTAACTGTTGGATTAAAATGTAAGCCTTATCCTGTGGAGTTTGTGGTAAGAGGTTATCTTGCTGGACATTCTTGGAGAGAATACAGCTCTGGCAAACGCATCCTTTGCGGTCAAACATTGCCCGATGGATTAAAAGAGAACGATAAGCTACCCACGCCGATACTTACGCCTACTACAAAGGCAGAAACCGGCCATGATCTAGACATTTCGATGGAAGAGATTGTTGCTCAGCGTTTAATTAAGAAAAAGGAATTGCTCAAGTTAGAACAATATGCCTTGGCATTATACGAACACGGATCTAAACATGCTGCTAGTCAAAACCTAATATTGGTAGACACCAAGTATGAGTTTGGCAAGCATGAAGATGATATCGTTTTAATAGATGAAATTCACACGCCCGATTCTTCACGTTATTTTTATGCAGATACGTACGAGGATAATCAAGCCAAAGGAATCAAACAACGTCAGCTTTCTAAGGAATTTGTTAGACAATGGTTGATTGAAAATGATTTTCAAGGACTTGAAGGACAACAAATACCAATTATGTCAGATGAATTTGTTCAAAGCGTATCAGACCGATACATTGAGCTTTATGAGCATATCACAGGTGATAAATTTGTAAAAAGAGACTACGTAAATATTTCAAATGATATTGAAGATTCTGTGAATCAATTTATAACTAGCATTTAACTATTATATACTACACAACATGAAAAAAACACTACTTTTATTTTCCATTTTTTATGGATTGACTTCTTATGCCCAAACGGTAACGACCTATGCGGGTAAGTCAAACAACGACGCTTTTAACAACTACGAATCAAGTTCAGGAGTTGCCCTTGACAACACGTATTTTAGTTTCCCAGAAGGAATATGCTTTACCCCAAGCGGTAAAATGTACATTTCCGAAAGAAACAAGGTTCGTGTAGTTCACAATAACCTATTGTATATTAGAGCAGGAAGTCCTGCTAGCCCATCTTCTTCTGAAGGCTATAAAAACGCACAAGGAACTACGGCAACCATGAGAAATCCACATGGAATGGCGGCAGACGCAAATGGAAACGTTTACTTAGCAGATAGAGAAAACCACTGTATTCGTAAGATTAACAAATTTGTGAATCTTGGGAACGGACAATCTGTTACAACATTTGCTGGTGCAGAGCCAACAACTGGTCTTCCAGGATATGGTACTTCAGGTAGCACCAATGGTACTGGAACTGCCGCTCGATTTAATAGTCCAACTGGCGTTGCTATCGATGACGATGGTTACATCTACGTAACTGATTATTTAAACTTCACCATTCGTAAAATTTCACCAAGCGGTGTAGTTACCACTCTTGCCGGTTCTGCTGGTGCAGATGGAACTGCTGACGGAACCAGTTCAGTGGCTCGTTTTGGTGGCCCATGGGGTGTTGCTATATATGATGATAACAACATTGTAGTTGCAGATCAATGGAACTGTAATATTCGTAAAATAAACATGATTTCAGGAGCAACTACCACCATCGCAGGTCCTACTACTGGTCCTGACTCAAGACACGTAGATGGAACATTGGCGGATGCACGATTTAAAGTACCTAAAGGAATTGCAGTAGTAAACGGAATTATCTATGTAGGCGATCAAAATACCATTCGTGCAATTGATGTAACCAACAACAGTGTAACCACTTTTGCAGGAGATAAAAGCACATTTGCTTTAACAGATGGTAATGGTGCAAACGCAGCATTTACCGAAATTAGTGATATAACTACAGATGGAAATGGGAATTTATATGTGAGTGAAAATAGTGGAGCAATTGCCAGCAGTGTTATTCGTAAAATAACCATTAACGACCTAGCCCCTTCTGCAGACTTTACTGCTGTAAAAAGAAATTTAGTGGTAAACGAAAAAGTTGTTCTTAACGATATTTCAACGGGAGAAGCTGCAACTTCTCGTACTTGGACAATTACCCCATCAAACTATACAGTTCACACAGGAGATTTAACAACAGAAGATGTTGAAGTAAGTTTTCAAGTAGTCGGTTTCTTTAAAGTGGCATTGGAAATTACCAATAATTATGGAACAGACACTAAAACGGTTGATGCCTATTTTACTGTTTCGTCAGTAGGAAATGTAACCAGATATGAAGCAAGTAATTTACTAGCTGTTTACCCTAATCCTGCCAATGATATTGTAAATCTGAAATTAGACCCAAGTTTAAATACAACTCGTACCAAAGTAAGTTTATACAACATGCAAGGAAGCTTAATTTCTGATTTGAGCGGTATGCAACAATTTAGCACGAAGGATATGCCAAACGGATCCTATTATATAACAGTGGTTAGTGACAATTTAAACATTGCCACACAACTCATCGTAACTCACTGATAGCGAGAAAATATTTTTTCAGCATTCAAAAAGGCTTCTTCAAAAGGAGCCTTTTTTAGTTGAAGAAAATCGAATCCAAAATATTCAATTAGCTTCTCTGTTGGCATATTGCCCACAAGCTCGTCTTTCGCCATAGGACAGCCTCCATATCCCTTTATTGCACCATCAAATAGCTTACAGCCATTATTGTATGCTGCTTCTACCTTTTCTTTCCATGCAAACGGCGTGGTATGAAAATGAGCTCCAAATTCAACCTCATCAAAAGCTCCTATCAATCCTGAAAAAACTGCAGTTATGTTTTCTGGAGTAGAAACACCAACAGTATCAGAAATGGAAAAATGTCGGATACCAAGGTCATTTAGCTTACCAACCCAATCAACAACAATGGATGTATTCCAATCTTCGTTGTACGGATTTCCAAAGCCCATGGAGATATACACCACCATTTCTTTATCATTAGAGCCAGATAAGTCATTAATGCGTTCTACAAGCTCTAAAGACTCTTCTATCGACTTATTTGTATTGCGTTGTTGAAATTTTTCTGAAATAGAAAAAGGGAATCCTAAATAATCCACTTCTTGATGTGAAACCGCATCCTTTGCCCCACGTTCATTGGCTACAATAACAGAGAGTTTGCTTAAAGTAGAATCGAGGTCAAGATTTGCCAAAACCTCTTGAGTATCTTGCATTTGCGGTATTGCTTTTGGAGAAACAAAACTGCCACAATCGATGGTATTGAACCCCACTTTTAAGAGCTTATTTAAGTACTCAATTTTAGTCTTAGTGGGTATAAAATCTAAAATCCCTTGCATTGCATCTCGAGGACATTCAATTAGCTTAACGTCACCTTGTTTTACAATTGTTGGCATTTCGGTTCAAAAATACGACTTTCGCACTCTTTTTTACCAAACGAATGAACGAGGAATTAGACAAAACTAAAATCGAAGACGAAAACAATGCTCCTGCTGCTAGTGTAAGCGAAGAAGCAAAAGAATCGCCTTCAAATGACGAGTTAAACGAGTCATTGCAAAATGAGATTTTAGAAGAAGGGCAACTGCCCCATCCGACAATGGGCTTTCAACGGGTTATTCAAAGAGCTGTGCAGCAGGTCCATGCCGCTGGTTGAGATGAAGTGACTGGCGCTCATTTGCTCGTGTCCATGTTTCATGAACAGCAGTCGCATGCGGTTTACTATTTAAAACTACAAAACATAGACCGACTTGATATTCAAAAATTTCTTTCACATGGAATAACAAAACCTGGTTATGAATATGTATTACATGAAGCAGATCATGACCAGGCCATCTCGCTACCGGGAGGTGGAGCGGGCACCGATTTTAAATCAGATGCTGATGGTAAAAGTAAAGACGCCGATAAAAGTGCATTGGCACTGTATTGTGTTAATTTAAATGAACGGGCGCGTGCTGGAAAAATAGATCCTCTTATTGGCCGTGACCTTGAAGTTGAGCGCATGATTCAGGTTCTAGCCAGAAGGCGTAAAAATAATCCGTTACTGGTTGGAGATGCTGGAGTGGGTAAGACTGCTCTTGCTGAGGGACTCGCCTTAAGGGTTGTCGATGGCAAAGTACCGAAGTTTTTGGCTGAAACCGAAATATACTCCCTTGATATGGGTTCACTACTAGCTGGTTCGAAATTCAGAGGCGATTTTGAAGAGCGGCTCAAAGGCGTAGTTCGTGAACTTCAGGC
>CBDUEX010000151.1:0-5040 GCA_965366305.1 uncultured Bacteroidia bacterium
ACTATTTGATCCTCGATTTGATCCAGATGATTTCAAAAGAATCAAGAAACAAATTCTTGAAGGATTAAAGTCTCAAAAATCAAACCCTAGTGTTATGGCAAGTAAAGCTTGGGGTGAAATCATGTATAAAGGAACCATCTTAGAAGATTATTATTATGGTAACTATAAATCGTTATCTAAAATTGACTTAGACGATGTGAAATCATTCTACAACAATTATTATTCACCAAACATAAGTACACTAGTAGTATCTGGAGACATCACTAAGGAAGAAGCAATGTCAAAACTTGCCTTCCTTAAAGAGTGGAAAAACAAGAATGTTGTTGTTCCTGCTATTCCTGCTTTAAAAATGCCTGAGAAAACTACTGTTTATCTTGTAGACAAGCCTTATGCAGCACAATCAACGGTATTAGCTGGTCATCCTGCATTGAAATTTGATTACAACGGAGATTACTTTAAATCAACTGTAATGAACTTCTCTTTAGGTGGAGCATTTAACAGTAGAATTAACTTGAATCTAAGAGAAGATAAAGGATTTACGTATGGTGCTAGAGCTGGATTTAGTGGAAACAAGAATTACGGTGTATACCGTTTCTCTTCTGAAATTAAGAAAGAATCTACAGACAGTGCAATTCGTGAGTTAATGAAAGAAATTAACGGTTTTGCAACTGGTGGAATTACAGAAGAAGAATTGGCGTTTACCAAGAGTTCGATCACGTTAAGTGAAGCATTAAGCTACGAAACTCCATTCCAAAAATTGAATTTCTTAAGTTCAATTGCAGAATACGATCTTCCTAAAACATATACTGTGGAGCAAGCTAAAATAGTGAATGAACTAACAGTAAGTGATATTAATGCAATTGCTAAAGCTCAATTAAAGCCAGATAACATGGTGATAATTGTAGTAGGACATGCCTACAAAGTACGTGACGGTTTAAATAAACTTGGTTACGGAAAAGTAATTGAAATGGAAGTAGATTAATACTTCAAGATAAAATTTAAAAGGTGAGCTTCGGTTCACCTTTTTTTTTACCCTTTTTTAAGTTGATTTTGATAGAAATCCATCAACCTACTTGCCAAGGCTTTGGTAGAATATTCTTCTTCAATTAGTGTACGAGCATTTTGAACAATAGTGCTGGTATTAATAGCTCCAGATTGCAAGTCTTTATAAACTTTAGCGAACTCTTCTGGAGTATCTGCTACAATCATGTGAACACCGTTCTTATAATTGATTCCTTGGGCACCTATGGTAGTGCTTACTACTAGCTTGCCTGCCGCCATTGCTTCTAAGATTTTAAGCCTGATGCCACTGCCGCTCAACAATGGAACCACACATACATCACTTTGCTGTACAAAATCGTAAGCTCTTGGCACATTCTCAAAAAGCTGAAGGGAAGGGTAATTACTGAATTCTTCTTTTTTGATCCCTTTTCCTGCGAGTTGAAATGTGTAGGTATTGTCTAATGCGATGAGCTTGTGATGAATGTCTTTTAGGAAATAATTAACCGCTTCTTTATTCGCATGCCATTCCATAGATCCGATATGATACCACTTATTAAATGAGGTAGAAGGGCTGAACTTCCACTGATCTAAATCGATGCCAGCTGCGGTTGTAAAGTAGGGGATAGCACTGTTTAAACGTTTAAACTTGGCTTCGTCATCATGTGTAACAGGCACCACTGAATCTACTTTTTGCAATAATTCAGACTCATATGCTTTTAACTGTTTCGCAAGAATTTGCAAGTAAATTTTCTTTATTGGATTCGACGAATTAAAAGCTAATCGTTCCCAAATCTCATATTCTACATTGTGCATCCGTAGGGAAATTAATCCCTTGTGATGTTGGCGGATAGTTTCTACATAAGGTCCAACAAAGGTTCCTTCCAATTGAACAACATCGAACGTCTCATTACTTAGCAATTCAATAAGCTTCAAATTAAACTCCTTGTTGTAGAAACGAGATACATTGTAAGAAGTATTGGTTAGTAATGCTATTAAGGCACCAACAGGCTTTAAACCTGTGTCTACGGGAAGAATATAAGTGTTTGCATATTGCTCTAGTTCTTTTTGAGCTTCTTGAAGTGGCGTTTGATGTTTAAGCCCATCCAAGCAATAGAGTGTTACTTCATGTCCCAGTTCGTGAAACGCTCGCGTAAAGTTATATATGCCAATGTTGCCACCTTCATTTAGAGGCCAAGGAACTCTATTGGATACTTGGAGTATTCTCATGACTTTTTAAACTTACGAAAGAATCTTAAATACGAATCTGCATCGAACAACTTAGAGTCGGTGCTTGCTTTATAGGTTAAAAATATAGCCAACGGAAAGAATAAGATGGTGCTGAGCCACATTCCTAAGAAAGAAGGAAGTGTTCCTTCTGCTGCTAGTTTTTCACCAAAAATATTCAACACATAATAAAGTATAAATAGCAGTAAGGATATAACCAATGGTAAACCAAATCCTCCTTTTTTAATGATAGCACCTAAAGGGGCTCCAATAAAGAAGAGGAGAATACACGAAACGGCCAAGGTGTATTTTCTGTGCCACTCTACCTGATACTTCGATTTTAAATCTTTTTGAGAACGTGAATCATCCACACTGTTTGAGCTGATTCGTTTGATGTTATTTGAGCTTTGAATCGCTTTTTCAATAACGGAAATCTTAGTAATGTCTTGAGGTTCGGCGTTGGTCTCTGTTTGTTTGGGCTGCTTTTTAGCGGTATTAATGTTACTGCGAAGCATCCTTCTGTTGGTATCGAGTACTTCAGATTGATTGGCCTTTACCATTAAGTATTCAATACGAGCAGTTACATTGGTATCATTGATTTCAATGGAATCTGCTGCCTGATAAAAATAAGGTTCAAAATAGCGATAAAGACTGCTCCTTTTCTTATTGATATACTGATCTAACGAATCTATTCTGGTTTGCAGCTGCTGCACATTTAACATGCGATGATCTTCCGAAAATCGTTCTTTATCAGTACGGTTAAACTGCAATTCACCTAAATTAATGGTCATGGTGTACGTTTCAAATTCCATTAAGTTGTGCGGCATCGATTCCTTGTACTTGGGGTCATCTACCATTTCTTGGTACCTTTTCCCATTTTCCAAGTAAAGCATCATAAACTGCTTATCATCGCTAATGGTCATCTTGCCCTTTTTAGCAATCAGAATGTTGTTGTTACCACTGTGAGCACGATTGTCTACGTAAATAATAATATCTTCAATGGTCTGATTATCGTCGTGCTTTTTCCCTACGCGAATAGCATAACCATCGATGTCTGTAAAGAACACATTATCAACGATGTTAAGTGCGGGCTTCTTTTGGGTAACATCATACAACAGAGCTCCCCAACTCAAATTGGCTTTAGGAATAAAGTAATTGGCGGTATAGAACGCAGTAAATGCCAGTATGATGCTGATAACAAAGGTTGGAACCATTGCTCTTAAAAGTGATACACCTGCCGATTTGATGGCAACTAGCTCGTATCGCTCCGCCAAATTTCCATACACCATAATGGATGAGAGTAAGATGGCCAAAGGCAGTGCTAGTGGAATCAAGTGAATGGCAAAATAGAAGATGAATTCGAAGATGACTGCCAGTTCTAATCCCTTGCCAACGAGGTCTTCAAGATACTTCCAAATGGTTTGCATTAAGAGCAAAAACAAAGCAATAAAGAAGGTTCCGATAAACGGTCCTACGAATGACTTTATAAATAACCAGTGAAGTTTTTTTAAGTATCTCAAGCTCGCGTCAAAAATAATTAGTTGTTGATGTAAAAAGTCTATTTTCGAATGAATAATATTAAATCATAGACAAATGATGCTTAAAAAGATAAGTTTGGCCCTTGTTTTCTGTTGTGTAAGTCTATTTACCATGGGTCAGTTGGATAAAACCAACGAGAAGAAAATAAAGAAAGTAAAGAAGTACTACAAAAAAGAGAAATATGAGGATGCTGGAAAATTACTGAAAGAAGTAATGCAAGTATATCCAGTTAATGAAGGTCTTTGGAACTACTATCAAGAAATTTACTCTGCCAATTATAAAAAGAACTACAAACCCGGGATGAGGGTGAGTGTTACTTCAGAAGGCGGAGACCAATCACTAAATAAAATGCTAGAAGAGCAACTCAACCGAGTGATGGAGCAACCCAAATATGATTACCTCAATGCTGTAAATGATGCTTCCATGTATTTACCTTACAATATGCGTTCGGATATGTACATGCGGAATTTCCATGTAGACTCGCGTTACCTCGATCCAACGGCTATTTCTGAGAAGTCAGCGGATTACTTTCATGCAGCAGAAAAAGAATTTGCAGCTAAAAACTATGAAGAATCGGCGAAGTTGTATAAAAAATCGCACGATGCAGACTCCTCTAATTATAAGGCATTGTTGTATTTAGGCGATTCATATTATCAAATGGGATACTTTGGTGAAGCAGCAGAATACTTTAGAAAAGCCATGAAACTGCAACCGCATTTGAATGAACCGGTGAAGTACTTGGCTGATGCACTTGCACAAAAAGGGGAAAAGGAAAAAGCCTTGGATGTGGTTAAACAAAGCTTATTGGTGTATCCTGAGGAATCGATGCTCTTGAAGTTGGATAAACTTTTGTATGAAACTGGCGAGTTGAAAGTAGATCGTAATTGGGTGTTACGATTAGCTAAAATAAACACCATAGAAGATATAGGCAGAGAGCAATTTTTTGAGGAACCACTTCATTTTGAACACTATATAAATGCACTAGAAGGGGTGAAGGAGTATTACAATGCAACTGGCGTTTTAAAAGAAGACGCTCCTAAAAACATGCCCACCTATTTGGAAGTGCATTGCTGGAATGAAATGCTTAAGAATACTAAAGGTGAAGATATCCCTGCATTAGATTATGCTCGTTTAATGCAAGAAAAAGGAATGTTGGCTCCGTATTTACTCATTAATCTGTTTAGCATCGACTTGTACGATCAATACCTTCATTTAGTGGAGAATGATAAGGCGATCTGCCAACGCTACATCCAGGATTATCTGATTGTGGTGGAT
>CBDUEX010000152.1:0-5033 GCA_965366305.1 uncultured Bacteroidia bacterium
AGCTAATGTAACTATTACAGATGGCCAGCTCAAGAATTACGAACCCATGAAGGAACTTTCTTCGTTTGTAGAAATTAAAGATTTGGAAGACGTTAAGTTTAAAACCATTACGAATACCATCGAAATTTTTGATCAAACCATCTTCATCCCCAAAATGCGTATTGAAAACAATGCCCTAAATATGGATCTTGAAGGCACGCATACTTTTGAAAACTACATGAACTACCGCATTAGTTTAAGTGTTGCAGAACTTTTAGCCACCAAAGCAAATTGGATTGCCAAGAAGAAAGAACGCAGGATCGAACAGAACTTAAATGGAGGCCTAACGGCGTATATTCTTATGGAAGGAACTCCAGACAACTTGAAAATAAAGTATGATCGGGCAACTGTAAAAGAGAATATAAAAGACGAGGTAAAAAAAGAGAAAACCAAGTTTATTAAAGCTCTAAAAGGGGAAGGCACTTTAGAAGAAGAAACTTCTAAAACAAAAGATTACGATAATGTTTGGGACGAATAATCTTGATCTAGAAACAGCTCGCTGCTAATAAAGTCTGCAAACAAAAATCCCTTTTTCGTTAGCCTTAAACAGTTATTATCTACCTCAATCCAAGTTCTCTTGGTCCATTCTTCAAGTTTGATATGATCTTTTACCAGCACATTTACTTGGTACTTTTGCTCAATTTCATCTAGGTTTACTCCCCATTTTGTTCTTAAACCGGTTAAAATATGCTCGTTGTATTTATCCATCAGAGATAAATCCTCCCCGTCTATCATTGCCTTACCTTGTTGTAAGCTTGCAACATATTTAGTATTGTCGCTCACATTCCAGAACCGCTGATTTCCATTAAAACTATGAGCCGACGGTCCAATGCCAAGATACTTTTTGCCTTGCCAATAAGCTGTGTTGTGTTTTGAATACTGACCCGGTTTACAAAAATTGGAAACTTCATAATGCTCCCAGCCCTTCAAATCAATTTTATCGATTAACATTTCAAATTGTTTGGAAGCAAGATCATCGTTAGGTTTCTTATACTTTTTTTGGTCTACCAATCGCTTATAGGGAGTATTATTTTCTAAGGTTAGGCTGTAGGCAGATATGTGATTGATTGGCAGATCAAGGGCAAAATCAACTGTTTTGCTCCATTCTTCCATTGTTAGCTGCGGAATTCCGTAGATTAAATCGATGGTTAGATTATCAAACCCCATTTTTCCTGCATCTTCAATGCATTGCAGTGATTGACTATTTGAATGACTTCTGTTCATCCAACTTAAAATATCGTCATCAAAACTCTGAATGCCAATACTCAGCCGGTTTATACCTGCATCATGAAGTGCTTGTAAATAATCGCGATTCAAATCATCAGGATTGCATTCAAACGTAATTTCTGCATCTTTTGAAACCTCGAAGTTATTACGAACCGTAAGCAGTATTTGTTCCAACTCCTTTTGCGATAAAACACTTGGAGTTCCTCCGCCAAAGTAGATGGTTTGGATGGCAGACTTTGATTCAAAAAAATTGTTTCGTATGCCAATTTCATTGTTAATCGCGTTTAGCATTTCCGACTTATTCTTCTGATTTACAGAAAAATGAAAGTCACAATAGAAGCAAGCTTTCTTACAAAAAGGGATATGAATATAAATTCCAGACAAGATATGCTATGGGAGCTGTTTAATTCGTTTAAATTTGAAATCGTGCACAAAAGTATAGCAATTTGGTTGTTGATTGGGATAAGTTATTCAGGCTATTCGCAAACTTCCATGTTGTGTACCATCACGGAAAGTTCACAAAACTGCGTCCAAGTTTCGGACAGTATTCAGGCACTTATTGAACTTAAAAATAAGGTCGTGTCTGAACGTGAACGAGGATACTTTTCGGCTTCAATTGATTCTATTTGGCAGCAGAACGACACCTTATTCGCCTGGTATTTTGAAGGGGAATCGTACAATAACATTAGCCTAAAGTCGCATAATTTTAGAGTTGGCTATTTAGCATCTAAATCTCCTGCAACACTTAATTTGTTAGAATTCAACAGGTTACAAAGAATAATTCTTTCAAGTTATGAAAATATGGGCTATCCATTTGTAGCTATAAAATTGGATAGTATAGAAGTTTCTAAAGACACCTTAAAGGCAACAGCAAAATTGTTTACTGGAATAAAAATAGTTTATGATAGCATTCAAATAATTGGGAAAAGTAAATTATCTAAAGCATATTTAAGCAAGTTTCTAGACATTGAAGTTGGCAGTAATTACCGAGAGAAAGACGTAAAATCAATTGACAAAAAGCTTCGAAATTTACCGTTGATTAAGCTTAAGGGACCTTCTAGAATTGTTTTTTATAGAGGTTTAGCTCGTGTTCTTTTGGATATTGACGACATTGTTACAGACAGAATAGATGGCATTGTTGGTCTTGCTCCCAACAGCACCAATTCAGATAAAAATAGCTTGTTAATTACAGGTGAGGTAAACGTAGAATTGAACAATTTATTTAAAAGTGCCAAGCAACTAGAAATTCATTGGAGAAACTATTTACAGCGATCTCAGCTGTTGGATCTAGGTTTTACGTATCCTTATTTGTTCAATACAAAACTTGGGATAAATGGGAAATTTAACCTCAACAAGTTTGACACAATATATGTAAATATTAAAAGCAAGTTATCGTTTCGCTATCAGCAAAAAGGCAATAATTACATTCAATTTTACTATCAAAATATAAATAGTAATTTGATTACGGCTGATACATCTGCGGTGCGTTCACAAAAAAAACTGCCAATTAACAACCCGTACAACGTTGATAATTATGGACTTGGGTTTTTTCAACGAGACTTTGACTACTTGCCGAATCCCAGAAAAGGCTATCACATTAATGCTGATTTCTCGGTAGGACAAAAAACAATACTTAGAAACACGTTAATCAATAATGTTAAATATGTCAATACAGAAAATGGAAGTTTGATTTCTATTTACGACACCTTAGATGCAAAAAGCTTTCGGTTGAATCTATCTTTTGATGCATCTCTTTTTGTTCCGATAAAAAGCAGTAGTGTGTTTGTTCAAAAACTCAGTTTTAATGGTTTGTTTACAGAAAACATCTTATTTAATGAGCTTAACAATTTTGGGGGATATTCTACCTTGAGGGGTTTTGACGAAAACGAATTGTTTGCAAGCAAGTATTTATCTTATTTAGTGGAATACCGCTATTTGCTTTCAGAGAATAGTAATGTGGGATTATTTTTTAATACTGCTTTAATAGAAAATACACTCGAAAGTTCCAAGTTAATTTATGATACTCCTATTGGATTTGGAGCCGTTGCAAACATACAAGTAGGAAACGGAATTTTGAATCTTGCCTATGCCTTAGGCCGACAGCAAAACAACCCCATACTTTTAAATTCTGCCAAATTTCACTTTGGTATAGTTAATTATTTTTAAAATTATAGACTTTTGCTCTAACCAAATGATATTGCTAGATCTTTTAATAAGAAGTCAAACCCCGCTAGCCTTGCGAGTTGCTCTTATTTCAATATTGTTGATTATTGGGTTTTTATACGCTTTAATTCCCAACTGGTTTGGATCCATACGTCTTTTGGCCTATTTGCCTATTCAACGATTTGCCTGGCAAAGTGAAAAATATACCTATAACAATGTTTTTCGATTGAGTTCTATTTTGTGTATTACCAGTGTTTATGCAGCATTTATTTATGCTCATTTGCTTACTCAAAAGTTTATCTGGTTTGACAATACATCGTTTAATTTTATACTAATTTGGTTAGCAATTTTAAGCTTAACGGTTGTAAAATATCTCTTAAATAAGTTCTATTTTAGTTTTCATAATGAGGGTGCACTTGGAGAGTTAATCATTGATTATCAATACAGTATCAATCAAATTTTTGCATTTGTATTGGCGGCAATTTTGCTTGTAGATGTTTTCTATTTCCGCTTAGATAGTCAATTATTCTATATTTCAATTGTAAGCATACTTATTCTCTTTCTGATAAAGCTATTTGGGACCATCTTAATGTTACAAAACAACTTTAAATATCCTTTACTTACTCTTTTTGTTTATCTTTGCACCTTCGAAATCGTACCTATGCTTATTGCAGCAAAGATACTTTTCGTAAACAGCTAAGGGATTCAGTATTGAGCATAAAAAACATTCTTATTTCACAACCAGATCCTGGTGATAAAAAATCGGTATACCAAAGGCTTACAGAAAAGCATGGTGTAAAGGTAGATTTCAGACCTTTTATTGAGGTTGTTGGAGTTCCAGCGAAAGATTTAAGGAAACAACAACTTCGTATTTTAGATCACGCTGCAGTTATTCTAACCTCTAGAAATGCAATCGATCACTTCTTTCGAATTGTAGATGAAATGAAGGTTGAACTTCCAACCACCATGAAGTATTTCTGTGTAAACGAAGGAGTATCTTTATACATTCAGAAATATACACAGTTACGTAAAAGAAAGATGTTTACTGGAAAAGGAACAGAAGCTTCTTTTCTTGAATTATTAAAGAAACATAAAGCACTTAATTTTTTATTCCCATGTTCAAATATTCGTAAGGATTCTATCCCGAATTACATGGATGAAAATAAGATTAAATATACGGAAGCCATTATGTATCACACGGTAAACGCTGATTTATCAGATTTAGCAACTGTTTACTACGATATTTTGGTCTTCTTTAGTCCACAAGATATTTCTTCACTGTTCGCCAATTTCCCTGATTTTATTCAAGAGGACAGAGCAATTGCGGGTTGGGGTAAAACAACCAATCTTGCCTTGGAAGAATTTGGTTTAAAAAATACGATTCCAGCACCGTCGCCAGAATATCCTAGTATGGTAGCGGCAATCGAACACTTCATTCTTTCGAAGCAATAAGCTTACATAAAAAAGATTCTTTCTTTTTTGATTTCAAGACAAAAAGATAATACAATCCTCCATCAGAAGTCTTTAACTTTTTATGCCAAATACTTGGCTGATCTGAGATTCCTTTGATTATTATATTCAGCTTATCTATCCCAAGCGACTTC
>CBDUEX010000153.1:0-5012 GCA_965366305.1 uncultured Bacteroidia bacterium
TATTCTTTTCGCTTAAGTTTTGGAATTTGTTCCAGACACAAGGATTCAGCAGTAGAATAATCACTGAATTTCATGGCGAGTTCTACATATTCCTCTTGAATGACCAAATCATAGGGAAGGCGTTTTTTACCTTCCATCATCCAGAACTTGGCTTTTTCGTAGTTTGTTTTATCGGCAAATAGCACATATTCCTTCACTTGCACGAAGTATTGAGTATTGGGTTTCGTGTGATGAGGATATGCTGCTTCAGCATAAAACAATGCACTGTCAGCTTGAAATAACTTGTCGAATATTTTCGCTTGCAACAAGAGACATTCTGCAGTATTGATATTCTGCTTTTCAAATGATTTTGCCGCAGCAAGTGCAGCATTATAGTAATCAAAATGATACATTAACTCTGCAATAAGAAGGTCTATTGTTTTAAGGGAATTGTCAATATTAAGAGCATGTTGATAGTCGGCATAACTCTTGTCAAAATCGCCATCAACTTTGTAATACCCTGCACGTTCCACGTATAAATTTGGATCATTAGGATTCTTCTCTATTTTTTCAGTTGTTTCTTCTATTTTTTCATGAATTGCACCATGAGCCATAGCAAAAACACCATAAAATAGTGCAATAGCAAAGAGACTGTATTGACGTAGTAGTTGTAGCATAACAACCAAATTTTTCATTAGTTGCAAAGCAAAGGTAATACAAAGCAAGAATATTAACAAAAAATCGGGCATAATTTTAACCTATTCACTTTTCTAGACGCTTCTCTATCAGCACTTTCTGTAATAGTCAAAAATCAGTGATCTTTTGTTGATACTAAAATTTCGATAGCCTTTAAATGCAACTATTTCTTGAATTCTATTAAAAATGTAACTTTGTCCAGATTATTCGTCTAAAGGATAAATAAACATTAACGTTAAATAAAAACAATACAATGGCAACATTCGCAGAAACATTTGAATCACTTAAAGGTGAAATGAAAAAATTAGGCTTATCGTATGATGAAGCACTATTCGAGAAAGTAACAAAAGGATTAGGTCCAGCTCTTTACAACAACGATGCAAACAAAGTATCTTGTTCTGACGATGCTGAATTAGACACAGTAAGAAAAAACTTCATTGAAGGTAAACTTGGAATGAGTGACAATGGTAACACAGCTATCAAAAAAGTATGTGAGACTATGGGGTCTTCAAACAGAAATAAGTACAGAGCAATTTTTTATTACCTTTTGGTAAAAGAATTGGGTGCTGAAAAAAAATACTAATTAAGTATCAACAATTGTAAAGAGGTCTGCGAAAGCAGGCCTTTTTTTTTAGTCATAACTTAATCGATCACGGATAGCTCCGTCTTCTCCGTGAATAATAACATCCGCTTTGTGTCTTCGAGCAACTGTTCGTGCTTTACGAATTGCTGTGGATTGTTTTCTGTGCGTAGAAGAATATGTTTTATTCCCTTCTCTTTTTATTGCCCAACCATCTTCATGAGGCACTACATGTTGGTGCCATGTTCTAGGACTTGTTCTAATCCCTTGATTCTTGGCAACGGATTTTATAATTTTCTTAATTAGGTCTACCCAAAATTGCAGTTCGGTAATTTTCGACATGTGTTGCAAAGTAAAAAAAGAAGCTCAACATCGGTAAAAATTATTCAATTTAAACCAAGTATAAAACCCATTTTTTGAAATTACTTCACTTTTTATCTGTTTTATTCAATTTGAAGAGAATTCTTAAATTTACTGTAAGTTGCTAATTATCAGTACCTCTATCCGTTTGTAAACGATTACAAACGTTTGTAATCGTAAGTAAGTGCTTAAAGTTCGCTTTGAGCTTGCATCCTTCATTCTATTTGCATTGTTGTTTTGAACGAATCAATTCAACATGATAATTAAACGTAACACATACATTAAACATTTAAATTAAAATTATTATGAACGCATTAAAAAACAAAGTACAACTGATCGGTAATTTAGGTAACACTCCAGAGATCAAAGATCTAGAAAGTGGAAGCAAACTTGCAAAATTCACAATGGCAACCAACGAAGTTTACAAAAACCAAAAAGGTGAAAAAGTAACGGAAACACAATGGCATAACATTATTGCTTGGGGGCGTACAGCAGAATTAATTGAGCAGCTTTTAGACAAGGGAAAGCAGGTGATGATTGAGGGCAAACTAACCAGCAGAAGCTACGATGATAAAGACGGGAACAAACGTTACATCACCGAAGTAGTTGCTAATGAGTTTTTACTCATGACACCTAAGAAAGAAGGCGGTGACTTGCCTTTTTAAACTCTAAGTTTAAGTAAAAAAAATGCCCGCAAATTGCGGGCATTTTTTATTTAATGTTTTTACTGCTTAGTGAACAATAATTTTTTGAGTAGTGGCAATACCATTCATTTCGAAAACAATAAGGTACATACCAGGCATTATCAATTCGTAGTGTTTGGCAGGAACCAATTGTTCGTTTAGAACAAGATTACCATCCAAGGTCATTACTTTTATAGAAACCTCACCAGACTTGTTAGATACAGTAGTTGTAAATTGATTGTTGTTTAATAATACTGCTTTAATTTCTGGCGTATTGTTCCCTTTTATTACTTTCACAGAAGAGTAGCTTGTTTTAGAATCAAAATCAACTTGTTGAATTCTAACATAACATTTACCCTCTTTAAAGTTCAAATCTTTTCTATTTAATGTTTGAGTATACGACAATACTTCAGATGAATTACCACCATTTGCTTTACTATATACAGTAGGTCCATCAATCCATTCTTTTCCAGATGTTGAATATTGAACTACAAAATAGTTATTGTTAAGTTCAGAAGCAGTTTCCCATTTAACTTCAACCTGAGAAGCGTTCTCAGTTATATCAAATCCTAACCATTCTACAGGAAGAAATGGTGGAAGAAACGAGCCTCCAAATGTACCAGCACCTTCAAGCGGTCCAGATAGATTAAAAGGACCGGAAATATCCGTTCCATTTGGGAATCTAAATTTACTACCTCCGTTACCAGCTCCAATTGAACCTCCAGTTTCAAGTAAAACTATACCGTTTGAAGTCAAATCTAATTTTCTACCGTTATCAAAATTAAGTGTTCCAAATATTTTAATTGTATCGATTGCAGATGTCCCGTTTACATTAACTGTAATGGTATGTGCTGATTGGATAATATACGTTACTGGCGATCCACTTCCACTAGATGAAAAGTTAGAGCTCCAGTTTCCAGATCCAGTTGAAGTATAAACTGTTGCTGCATTTGCTGCCATTGGCACCATAATGATTAGCAATTGTAAAACTCTTATTATTTGTCTTCTCGTAAGCATGTTACTACACATAAGACAAAGCTTGTGCCATAACAATTAAAGATTATAGTCTAGTTGCAATACACTTATTTTCAGACTATTATATTTTTTTAAACAAACGCTTGGTAGATATTTTACTCCCATTATTAGAGCTTTGTCCTAAAATGATATTACATTCCCATTAAGAAGCTGGAGTGAATTTAGTACCGTTTATTATACGTTAAACAGGTGTTTTTCGCCATTACATCTACGAAATTTCACTTGTCCAATATTTGATTTGAATGATCTTTGGTTTTTACCTTAGTGATTATTTCTTCAATAACTCCTTCTTCATTAATTATGAAGGTTGTTCTTTTCACTCCCATGTATTTTCGTCCATACATATTTTTCTCCACCCAAACGCCATACGATTCACATGTCTCTCTTTCTGTATCGGCAAGAAGATCGAATGGCAGTTCGTATTTAGCGATAAACTTTTGGTGCTTCGCTTCATTATCTGGGCTTACGCCTAAAATTTCATACCCTTTTGATAAGAAACGGTTATAGTTATCTCTTAAATCACAAGCTTCTGCTGTGCAACCTGGAGTATCATCTTTGGGATAAAAATACAAAACCAACTTTTTCCCCGCATAAGATGTTAGACTAATTTTCTCCCCTTTTTGATTCACCCCACTGAACTGAGGTGCTTTTGAACCTTCTTCTAGAATTGCCATGTTCAAAAGAAACAAAAAAAGGCGATAAATGATTTATCGCCCTTATAAATATATGTGCTTTGTGGTTATTTTTCTAATAATCCATCATCGATCCAACTTTCTAATGTTGCAATGTCGGTATCCGATAATTTTGCTCCATTCTTTGGCATTGGTGAAAATCCAGCTTCGTGATTGATTGCTCCTTTCAATCTGCCGTACTCTGCAAAAGCTTTTGCATCAGTATAACCTTCAAGACTACCTATTGTAGCTCCTGATACGTGGCATCCAGATACTGCACAATTTGCATTGACAATTATCTTGGCTGCACCATCGTACGTTGTTTTTGTTTCAACAGGAGTTGGTTCTGGATCTGGTTCGTCATCTGAACATGAGCTAAACGTTATTACGCCAATGGCGAATAATAAAAAGGAAAGTAATTTGATTTTTTTCATATGTAAACTATTGTATGTATAGACAAATATATTTTTTATACAATAAGTAATCGACTTTCCAATGTCATTTTTTAGATACCCAATGATTTTTTGTATTCAGCTCTATTATTTTTTGAATCTATTACAATCAGCTTAAATTCATAAGTACCTGGCTTTATCCAATTCGGAATTTCACCCCACACCGCTCCAGTTTTTGGTTCGTATTCAGCCAATATCCATTTACCATCGAGTGAACAGATTATGCGATCTATACCACTTAAATTTTCACTTACACTAAATCTAAATTTTTTACCCACTGAAATTGGTCGAATTACCGGAGGTGTATTATCGTAGGTTATAGCATACTCTCCAAGCGACCTTGTTCTAAAACTCAACACATCGCCTCTTAGCACACCTCCTTCGTAATAGGTTCTGCTTCCACCAAAGCTAACCGCACAGAGCTTGTCTCCGTACTTTAAAAAATCTGCAGGCAGCTTATACGATACATTTATATAGGAATGAAGTGGTGTGTACCCATAGTGCATCTGCAGGGTTTTAGTCAGCATCTTTGGTTTCACAGCGTTTTCCTTCAGTT
>CBDUEX010000154.1:0-5006 GCA_965366305.1 uncultured Bacteroidia bacterium
TCAGCATCACAAACTCATAACATCTAATTTTGGACCAGATTCTATAGTTAGGAACGCTCGCTACTGTTTAAAAATAGGTGCAGTTCAGTACTTTAGACTATTTTCGTTACAATCGTTGTATTATAACCCCTGCCCCAAGTATCATGCCTGAAGATATTCGAAAACTAGCCGCTATTATGTTTACCGACATGGTTGGTTACAGTGCCTTAAGTCAAAAAGACGAACGCTTGGCACTTGATCTTTTAGCCCAACACAATCAAATATTACGAGCTATTTTTCCACTTCACAATGGCACAGAAATTAAGACCATTGGCGATGCCTTCCTACTCGAATTTCCTTCTGCACTTGAATCTACTAGATGTGCCATAGCCATGCAAAAAGCTCTGTGGGAACACAACAAAGACCTGGATGAAATTAACAAATTAATTATTCGAATAGGTATCCATATTGGCGATGTAGTATATCGAAACAATGACATTTTTGGTGATGGTGTAAACATAGCCGCACGTATTGAACCACTTGCTCA
The DNA here is from genome assembly GCA_965366305.1 of uncultured Bacteroidia bacterium. Taxonomy (GTDB): domain Bacteria; phylum Bacteroidota; class Bacteroidia; order NS11-12g; family UBA9320; genus UBA9320. The sequence continues at coordinate 527 of CBDUEX010000154.1, forward strand.
CGCTGGAGGAATATGCATCTCAGAAGATGTTGCCAGACAGGTTAGAAATAAGCTGGACATCCCAATGGAAAAACTGGATGCAACTCGGCTTAAAAACATTGAGCTTCCAATCGATATTTACAAGTTGCTTTGGACGGATGAAAAGTATATTGAAAAAAAGAAATCTCGTTTAGATAAATTTAAAATTGCCGTTTTACCTTTTACCAATTACAGCACAGAAGCAGACAGCGATTATTTTAGCGATGGCCTTTCCGAAGAACTAATGATGCAACTTTCTCACATCAAAGAATTGAAAGTGATCTCGCGAAGTACTACCATGCAATATAAAAACAGCGGCAAAGATTCAACCACTATTGGCCATGAACTCGGAACCCGTAACATTTTAGAAGGCAGCGTTAGAAGAGCACAAGATAAATTGCGAATTACCGTACAATTAATCGATGTTGAATCGGACACACATCTTTGGGCAAAAACATTTAAGGGAAAAATTGACGACATATTTGAAATACAAGAAGAAGTAGCTGAACAAATTGCGGAAGCTTTAAAACTAGAGCTTACAACACAAGAAAAAGTGGAATTGAGCAATCATGCTACACTTAATACCGAAGCATTAGACTGTAACCTACGTGCTAGAGAATTCATGTATCGCAGAGACAAAGAAAGTGTAGAAGCAGCTATTGGGCTTTTTGAAAGAGCAGTTGAACTAGACCCTAAATATGCAGTGGCATATGCTGGTTTAGGTGAGTGCAATGCCCTAATGTATCGGGTATACACTACCAGAGAAGCAGGTTTTGTAGAAAAGTCAATTGAGTATAGCTTAAAAGCTTTGATGTTCGACAACTCACTTCCCGAAGCATATTCTTCACTTGCCATGGCTTATTATTCTAAAGAGTCATTTCAAGAAGCTAAAACAGCGGTGTTAAAGGCAATTGAATTAGATGACACCAATTTTTTTTCATACTGGATATTAGGCAGAATTTATCATTCTTTGAGCAAGTATGAGGAAGCAAAAAACGCCTATATTAAATCCATTTCTTTGAACAAGATTTATTATGCCACCTACGGTGACTTGTACATGGCTTATAAAAACTTAGGAGAAGAGGAAAAAGCTCAAGAAGCCTTGCAAGAAGCCTTGATCATATATCCGCTGTACCTCCTTAAGTATCCAAGCGACATTACCGCTCAAATGCACTTTGCTATTTCATTAGCCGATGTTAACAGAATTGAGGAAGCCAAGGTGCAAGCTGAAAAATTTATTCATAAAGAAACTACAGATTCATTGCTACTCTATAATTCTGCATGCTTTTATGCAATTATTGGAGAAAAAGACCTCGCAATCGATAAACTAGATAAAGCTTTGACTTATGGCTCACTTGGAAATGACCATATCTATAATGATCCTGATTTGATTAATATCCTTAATGAACCTCGGTTTATTGAATTAATGAATCGAGTACAAGAAGTGTAATTAAACTTTAAGCAGAGCTGAAGTACATGTGAATGGGACAATTCTAAGCCAACACCAAACGCAATTATTCCTATTTATTTTGCTTATTTTTGGAACAGCAACCTCAATATTATTTTCAGATCAACTAGTCAAAAATCAAACATATGAAATACATAAAATACATCATTGGAATTATAGTAATCTTGGTAATTGGGTTCTTCCTGTTAGGAGTAATTAAGCCCGAATTGTCGTATGACTGTGAAATAACAGTAGATAAACCACTAGCTGAATCATGGGCCGTTAGCCAAGATCTTGAAAAAATGTCGGATTGGTTAATGGGTTATCAAAAAACCGAACATGTAAGCGGAACACCCGGTACTGTTGGTGCTGTTTCAGATATCTATTTTGATAGCGAAGGTCAAGAGATGACGATTCGCGAAACCATAACTAAAATTGTTCCGGATGAATCGATATCCATGGTATTCACCACCGAATTCATGAATATGGATTATACTATAGCAATGAAACCAGTTGATGGAAAAACAAAAATTAGTTCAAGCACTGCCGCTAAGGGAAATGGATTGGTTTCAAAATCCATAATGGCTTTGATGTCAGGTTCTTTGAAAAAGCAGGAGGAAACAAATCTTAATAATTTAAAAAAGACAATTGAGGAAAACTCAAAAACCTATTCATCGAATGAGAATTAGTGGCAAGCATTAAAACACATTATATTTTTTTTTAAATCTACGTACTAAAAGAGCTTATTAATATTTTAAAAAAGTAAATCGTGAAAAAAAAGCTCTTGTACATCGTCCCAATTATTTTAGCAGTAATTATTAGTTTATATTTTATTATGGATAAAAAAATACACGTAAAAAAAGAATTAGAAATCAACAAAAATGTGGAAGAAGTTTGGGAAGTGATGGGAAATCAGTTTGCCCAAGTCCACTTATGGTCAAGCAACTTTAAAGAATCAAAACCGGGTGGGAGTTCTAAATTTCCAGGCTTAGATTATTCTGAGCGAATTACGGTTACCGACCGAGGAGAAACGGTTCAAGTGTTGGATTCTTTTGATGCTTCGGCTCATCGTTTAGCATATCATATTTCCACAGGAGCACCCAAAATTGCAAAACACGCAAGTGCCGTTTGGTCGCTAAGAAGCGAGAATGAAGCGAAAACAACTGTAATTATAGAATTCGATATGGAAACCAAAGGCTTATTAGGTTTTATAATGACACCGTTAATTAAAAAAAGGATAGGAAAATCTGCAGTAGAAATTGCTGAAGATTTAAAAAACTATGTTGAAAACGGTAATCCATAGGAATATTTCATAATGAAAAAAGCATACAACCACGATGAACAAATAGCAAAACTGACATTTGCTTCGGTGTATCCGCATTATGTTACTAAGGTTGAGAAAAAAGGAAGAACCGAACAAGAATTACAACACGTTATCGAGTGGCTAACCGGATTTGATGCAAAGAAACAACAAGCACTTATTGATGAAAAAGTCAGCTTCGAAGTCTTCTTTAGCAATGCAAGTCTTCACCCAAATGCTCCTCTAATAACGGGAGTAATTTGTGGCTATCGAATTGAAGAAATTGAGAATCCACTTACACGTCAAGTACGATACTTGGACAAGCTGGTTGACGAACTAGCTAAAGGACGTAAAATGGAAAAAATACTAAGAGTTGCCTAATTTGCGGTCTGTTAACAACATCAATCATTATGGAAGTAGAAAAAAATCAATCGAACAACGCTTCTGAATCTAGCGACACCACACCCAAAGTAACAGGCATCGGTGGTATCTTTTTTAATGCAGATAACTTAGAAGATACAAAAGCTTGGTACGCTAAAAATCTAGGAATAGAAATCAACAACTGGGGATCTTCCAGTTTTGAATCTAGAAACCTCAATAATCCCGAAGAAGTCAACTCCCTCCAATGGAAACCCTTTAAAAAAGAAGAGGAATATTTCGCTCCTTCCAAAAAAGAGTTTATGATTAACTACCAAGTACAAAATATTGAAGGACTTATCGCAAAATTCAAAGAAAACGGCGTCACTATTTTGGATAATCTCACAACATACGACTATGGAAAATTCATTCATATCCTGGATGCAGAAGGCAATAAGATTGAACTTTGGGAGCCTACGGCTAGCTAAACAAATTATTAAGCCCAAATACAACTTTGCACATCATCTTCGGGCACCAATCTTCGCAGGAGGGTATTTAAAGATTATTTAAACTCCTTTGTAAGCAATATGAGTGAGCTAACAGTTATCTTTGTCGAATAATCAACCAACACACTACATATTCCGAACGAAACGGTCTCCTACCCCATGGAAAATAAAGAATTTCTTGAACAACACATTTTTATTGACTTAAAAAATCTCAATGATGGATTTGACCCTGAAGGCAAGGCCTATTTCTCAGAAGCCGATTTCGAAATCGTGCTCGAACGAATTAAAAAATTTGGGATAGGGATGTATACCTTAGAAACAAGACTCAAAGGAGAATTGCATGGCTCTAAAGGACATCTTGATTACAACAAGAAAGCTACGGACCCTAAATGGTGCAAAAAGGCCTATATCGAATTTAAGATGAAGCAACCTGACCTATTGTATGCAGGCACTTATAAGATTTCTCCTAAATTATTAAGCCGAACAATAGACCGCACTGCAGTTGAAGACTGGGACAGACCTGTTCCTGAAAAAGACGAAGAAGGAGAAAACTCCTAGGAAGCACTATATTCCGAATCCAATTAACAAATCCTATGGTTACAAAACTTATTGTCCTCGCTTGTTATGTCGCGATGCTATTTCTTATTGGAATTTTAGCATCTCGAAGAGTCAACAGCATGAGCGACTACTATTTGGGAGGAAAAAAAATGGGTTTTTGGGCGGTTGCCTTTTCAGCAAGAGCCACGGGAGAGTCGGGATGGCTATTAATTGGCTTAACCGGCATGGGTGCTATGGCTGGATATTCTGCCTATTGGGTGGTGCTTGGTGAGTTGCTTGGGGTATTTATTTCCT
>CBDUEX010000155.1:0-4986 GCA_965366305.1 uncultured Bacteroidia bacterium
TACCTTTAATTGGGTATGTCTAAAAATCTCTTAAAACAGGTTAATTTGGTGTAATTTCAAAAATTTACCCGTTGTTTTGGATGTCGCTTAATTCTCTTCATCATAAAACAATGTATAAAACTTTCGGCCATTATCATCCATGCCTTGTTCTATCTTAGTTCTATCTCCATGCACATAAATATGAAAGTTCTTATCCAGTTTTATAACACTTTTAAAAACAGAAGCCTTCTTTTTAACTGCTGACTCATTGATATCAAAAGACTCTTTAAACGCTACTGCTCGGTCTTTTTGATATGCCGTTTTATAGTCCGTGAAGCTTTCGATGATTTCAGGTTGCTGAATAACCACATTCGCAAATTCAGATAAGTCAAATTCCTCTTGCTCTTTGAAGTATTGAGCAGATTTATTTAATAAATCTGCTTGATCTGCTTTACTTGCTTGAAATTGCTGAGGAAGTTCTTTGGTAATATATTCCTTGGCAAATTTCATAGCACTTTCTGTTTGATAATAGGCATCTTCACGTTGTTTGACATGTAGGAAATCATCAAACCAAAATTTTGCATCATTTCCTTTATTGGTATTGTCAAGCACAGAAAGTACATATCCATTTCGCTTATTCGAATTATAGATAATGCACCCTTTATCCAGTTTGTTAATATTAATACCTTCCAAGCTATTGATATGAAACCCATCCTCCTCGTTCGCTATTTTTAAAAAACGATCCTTATTCTCGGTTTTGAATAGCCCAAGTGCATCCACTATTTCGCCTTCGAGCAAACAACTTTCAAGATAAACAACATAAAACTCACCACCTTTAATCTTAGGGTGGTTGCTGTGCTCGTACAAGTGCTTCGCAATGCTTTCCGACTGGATTTGAAGCTCTTCTGGTGTTTCAAATATTTGAGTAGCAAAACTGTAGACTTCATTTAACGCTATATCGGTTTCATGATGCAATTGAAAATATTCACTGCTTTTAAATGATGAAGTGAAATAAGTGATTAAACCGGATTCTACTTCGTCATTATAAGCTAGCTTAGTTTTACCTAGCGTCAGAGGCTCATCGTGAAACTGATTGCCAACAAAGTGAAGATAAAGCTCTTTTATTTTGGTTTCGTTATAGGATAACATAGGATAATCTGCTACAAGAATAAAACGAAAAATGAAGTGATACTAGGTTATGTTTACAAGTAATGAATACTGTGTATTTTAGTGTATTCTTTAATTTTTGTATTTTTGGAAAAACCCTCCTCATGAAAAACACATTTAAAACCGCCGTAAAAGGCTCACTCTTTCTGTCAATTTTAGGATACTTTGTAATTTTTGCTGCTTCTTGTGGGCCTGCTCCAGACCCTACCCCGGCAGAAGAAGAACCAACCCCTTCGGAAACAGGATATGCAACAGACCTGGCAATTCATACCCATAGAATTGGTGTTGACCCTTGTCCACAACCAGTTTCTAAATCAATTGAAGTATTTTGCTTCAAAGGCACTGAATTTAAGGAGTGCAATGCTGATTCAGTAGTGATTTCAAATACCATTGTTGGCTTAACAGCTGTGTTTAGCTCATCGGGAACTAATTCAGCAACTTGGGATGCATCTAGTTCAACACCAGAACTACATGAAATTGATTTAACTTTTACCTGTGCTCGAGCAGAAAGTTTTGTTTATAAATACACACTGCTTTTTTATAAAGATGGTGTGAAGGTAGACGAAGAAGACTTTGAAGTGGATGTGACAGTAATTTAAAAATATCTATATCATGAATAAAACAATTAGAACAACATTTAATTTTTCACTATTTCTGTCAATTCTAGGATGTTTTGTAATTCTTGCAGCTTCTTGTGGCGATCCTTATGAACCTACGCCTGCGACAAATGAACCAGTAGATTTCGGATATGCGGAAGATTACATATATCACAGTCATATTAAATTTATAAGTCCGTGTCCTCAGCCGATTGAACAAACAATCAAAGTAAATTGCTTTAAAGGAACAGATTCTACCGAATGTACAGCTGATTCTGTAGTAATAACTAAACCTTCAACAGGCTTAATAGCGAAATTTAATACTGGATCATCCACTACATTTCCCAGTGGTCTAATGTCACGTAAAATAGACTTCACATTTACATGTGCAATTGCTGAAAGTTTTACTCACATCTATATCTTGGTTTTCTATAAAGATGGAGTTAAGGTGTCAGAAGAGGAATTTACAGTAACAGTCACTGTTACAGAATAATTCAATCTATTTTTTTACAAATTTTTTAATTTCAACTTGGTTATTCATTATTATTTGTAAATAATACAGCCCTGGTTTGAGCCCAGAAACATCCATGTTTTTTAAATTTGTTAAATCTATAAGCACGCCAATGCTATTGTAAATATTAATGCTTTCTATTTTTTCTTGAGTATCAATATAGATAAAACCTGATGTAGGATTTGGATAAACTGTAGTTTTAGGACTAGCAATTGAAGCTACTGATGAGTTCGGACAAGAGACGGTACACCAATTTCGCTTAGCGAGTTCACATTTAATTGTGTTATAAGCTAGCTTATTGCTTCCGTTTCCCTGCCAAGTTCTAACACCTAGCGTTCTTAAATATTCTCCAAAAATTGTGTCTTGAACGCCGTAGTAGTCTTTAAAGGCTTGTATTCTACTGCCTGACCAATCGGTAGACTTAAACACACTAATATTCTTAATACTTGATTTTAAATCATCCCAAGTAGTAAACACATTTTTATAAAAATCGGATTGTTTTTGTTCAGAGCTATTACATACTGAACTCGAAGAATAACCACATTCAACAAAATGGATTGGTTGTGTTGTATCGCTATAATTTTGCACCAACAAGTTAAAGTCAGTATCAACCACTGATGGGTCTTTCATGGTAAAATCGTTGTTTAATGGATAATAAGTTACCGCTACAATATCCAAGTCTTGGTTCACTGTTTGGCACAATGCTTTTGTGGCCGAAGAAGTTAATCCGCCATGCGTAAATGTAGTTCCACAAGTTAAATCAACTCCATGCAATGCCATGTACTTCTGCTTGGCATAGGGAACAACAGAATCTAAAAATGTCTTGTAAGCGGCATATTGACTTGCATCAACTCCCATAAACACATCATGTTCATTTCCTATATTTAGTGATGTAAGAGTTACATTAGGCATATGAACAAATATGGAGTCTAGCAATGATTTAAAGCGACTGATCATCGTAGGGTGATCGAAGGCAACGCTCATTAAATCAGCAGGTGTTTCTTTAGCTACAGTGTTGATAGTAGCTATTTGCAATTCAACCTCCACATTATATGCTGGATAATATATCTCTGCAATATCTAATAAGGTAAAGTCGTAACTACCAGCACTTGATTCAAGAGCACTCCAATTTTGAGCTAAATGAATAGATTCCATGCATGCAGATAGAGCATACCGCATAGCAGAATCATAGTTTTCATTTTCAGTCATATCAACAACCCACGAAATGTGTCGATCACCTTTTGGCTGTTGAGCAAAACAACCAATGGCAACGAAAAAAGAGAGGAAGCTTACAATCATTTTCATAACTACGAAGATAGAAGAGAGAGTTGTGAAGTTATTCACGCATAAAAAAGCCCCCAAATTTTCATTTGTGGGCTTAAGATTGTTATGCGTAATATTGACTATTGTTTGAAAAAGCGTTCTGAGAAGATGCCATTTTCACCTGAAATATTAATGATGTAAGCACCTTTAGCTAGTTGTGAAATATCAAGAACATGGTTGTTCCCATTATATTGTCCTGTGTATACCACTTTACCGTTTAAATCTACTACACTTAGTGTTCCAGTCTGAAACCCTTCCCATTCTACAGTAACTTTATTAATAGCTGGATTAGGATGTATTTTAAAAGACGATGAATTGAAGCTATGTACACTAGCAAAATCTTCTACCAAAATAGTCTTGGTTGCTGTGTCAGACCCTGTAGCATTAGTGGCAATTAAAGTCACCGAATATTCACCAACATTCTTGTAACAAACTTCAACAGGGTTTTGATCTGAAGATAACAATGGATCACCTCCTTCAAAAATCCAGGTCCAACTGGTTGGTTCGTATTCACTGTCATCAGTATAAGTAACACATTCGTTTATATCTATCAAGTCTTTGCTTTGTGAGAAATCAGCAATGGGTACTGCTTGAACAACAATAGTCTTAGTTACCGAATGAGACCCTTTAGAATTTATAGCAGTTAATGTGACAGTATAATCACCAGGAGTTGTATAACAAATACCAGTTGGATTCTGATCAGAAGAACTTGTAGTTGTAGCATTTGGGAAACTCCAACTCCATATGATTGGCTTATTTTTAGACTGATCAGTAAAATCGATACATTCATTAATAAGAGTAGTATATTTACTTGCAGAGAAATCAGCTACAGGCGTGATAACCGGTAAAACTAGTTTCACTAAGCGTACATCAATGGCTCCTCTAAAGCCGTTAACATTATTAGACGCTGAATAACCGTTTATCATATACCCGTCATCCGTAATTACAAAATCTTGAGGAATATCAAAATGAGATCCTCCATATGTGAAATCCCATAATAAAGTTCCCGTATCAGAAAGTTTAATCAACCAAAAATCTTGATTTCCATTGTTCACTGACACATCACCATCACTTCTTCCGCTTTCTCCTACAACAAGTAAAGTGCTATCGCTGTCTTCTTGAATAGCGTATGCGAGGTCATTTGCTGTACTACCATATGGTTTGCTCCAAAGTACTTTACCTGTACTATCAAGTTTTACTACGTAAAAATCATAGCCATCACGGTAACCTGTAACGGGAGATGTGGTAAAGCCGGCTATGGCATATCCTCCATCCAAAGTCTGTACAGCAGAACGGGCGTGGTCATTGGCATTTCCTCCTAGTGACTTTTGCCATTCTTTTGTGAATGTACTGTCTAGTTTCATTACATCGAAGTTATAACCTGGGAATACCGTAGCTATATTCTCACCT
>CBDUEX010000156.1:0-4985 GCA_965366305.1 uncultured Bacteroidia bacterium
TTTTTGGTGGAATTATGGAAGCCATTGGTGCTTTGGCTAGAATTAGTCAATCACTTCTAAGTATGGCTCATTCCGTATTTGGACTTTTTGCAAGCACTGTTGCAAGTTGTTTGGCTATTAATCTTACAGCAAGTGATCAATATTTGGCGATTGTAGTTCCAGGAAAAATGTTTGAAAAGGCATATGCAAAGCGAGGACTTGCCCCAGAAAACTTGAGTAGAACTCTTGAAGATAGTGGCACAGTTACTTCTGCATTGATACCTTGGAATACATGCGGAGCATATCAAAGCGGTGTGCTGGGAGTGGGAGTAGGTGAATATTTTGTTTATGCCATTTTTAATTACGTAAGTCCGTTTATGACATTGCTCTTTGCAGCATTTAAGATAAAAATTAAAGAACTTAAAGAAAAGCCTTAATATTTGCATCTCAACATATGAAATACATTTTATTACTCACTGCATTCATCATTAATTTTCAATCATTCGGAAGATTTGACAAAGACCCCAGTGTTGAACTTCCAGATTTCGGATACGTTTTTGAATTAACAGATCAGCTTATGCAGATTTCTGGTGAACAAGCAAATATGTTTGGTGTTAGAGCAGGATTAACGTTCAATACCAATTATGCTGTTGGTGTTAGTTTTAAATTTTCAACCAATCGCATATTTCCGGAAAAAGAAATTGATAAAAATGTATTCTTAAATGTTGCTCTAACAAGTGCGTACATAGAGTACACGCTCAAACCAACTAACAGATTACGTCTAACTTTTCCTCTGGATATAGGCGGTGGAGATGTAAATATGGAATGGAAAGAATACCGCTCTAATGATGCATTTCCTTACGGCGAGAAATACTTTTTTTATGTAGAACCTGGAGCGAAGTTAGAATTTGCAGTAACCAAGAAAATCTTGGTTAACCTAGGAGCAACATACGTATTTGTGCCTAAGTTAGATTATAGAGCAGTATCGGCAAATAACATCAGTGGTCCTTCTGCTATTGTTGGGATCAAGTACGGTAAGTTTCTGTAACGTTTAAAAGGATTCAACGAGATCTGTTCTTGTTTTTGAACCCAATAATTCAAACTTCCCTTTGCGAATTATAAACGATTGAGATCCAATAGTAACTAGTTGGCCTTCATTTACTTTCGCAAGTTCTAAAAGGTCATCCTCCATGGTGTGAAGTGTGCCTCCATTTTCTCGTACCATATTTAAGTATTCTACATTGATTCCTGCTGTTGCTCCACAGAGAATAACATGTATTGGAATTTCAACTTGTTTAAGTAAAGAGAGGTCACGAGGTGTAGCCCAATTGTCAGCAATTAATATTACTTCCTTAACATTGGGGTTTTCATTAATTCCATGAATTATAGCTTCAATATTGTTTTCAGGGCCATCGCCTCCGCCACCTCTATTTTGAGCTCGAATACACTGACCCCTTATGTCTTCATATCGTTTTGAATGAATATAGTACGTGCCTCCAACTTTGCCTTTTATTTTCCATGCATCTCGCATATTGTCCCCATCATTAAAAAATACAAAGTCAAAATTTTGACCATCTCTATTTAGATTCAACTTATGCCAAGCTAAAAATTGTCCTAAATAGGGATACATACTGCCCGTTACATCTGTTGCAACAAGGCACTTTTTCCATTGCGTGTTGCGATCAAAAACTTCCGTAATTACATTGTCGTATTGGATGTAATTGGTATAGATGCCTTCAACAGAAGTGTCAATCAACGTGCACGTTATTTTTCTACGATAGTCCATGCTGTATGCAGGCATATCCAATGGGTTCTTGTCTTGATCTACGGGTGTTGCAACAATGGTATAATTTTTAATTTTACCTCTAAAATTTCGATCCAGCAGAATGTTGAAGTGTGTATGCAGCCTCTCGCGGTCCATCCGTGAAGAAGAAATGTAGTAATATTTTCTCATTTCTTTAAATAGTTGTTTGGCTAAGTCTTGCTCCATGCCTTCAATCTCTTTTAATTTATTTTTATCACTTATATAGAGGGAGAAACGCGAAACTTCTTTGTCTAATGATTTGTTCCAAAGGCGTATTAATTGTTTTTTAGAATTGTATTGTTTGGGTTTAAACATCCCAGTTCGGTTCTTAATCTTATTATATTCAATGTAGCTTGTGTCGCATTGTTCTATAACAGATGATGGACGAGTCTTCGTTAAAGAGTCGAGATGTTTCGAATATTTAGCTTTGGATAAATGAATGTTGGTGTAATAATCGAGTTGTGAATTTGCAATTGATGTCAGGGATTTGTCCTCCTTCGATTTTAATCTAATTTCAAATCCATGAAAGTACGTTTTGCACTCACTGGGGCTATGACAACCTGTTTGTGCAACCCAATACCATTTAACGCTTTTGTTGTTCTTGAGCTCCGGAATTAGCTTCATTAATTCTAGCGTTCTGCTTTCATTTAAAGCCAGTTGATTAAAACGATCAGAGGCTCTGTATTGAGAATAAACCAAAGAAACACTAATAATATCTCTTACAGAAATATGTTCAATCTGCTTTGTTGCCTCCGATTGATTAAAATCCATCGGAATGTATAAATAATTTGGATTATGAGAAATTTTAGTAAACGTAGGTGTTTCAATTCTAACTAATGTTTCGTCAGTTCCTTGTGCCTTACAAGGGGTGCTAAAAAAGGTAAACAAGGCCAGAATTATTAGTGGAATAGCGATAAGTTTTCGGTTCATAATTTAAGGGTTTACATAAATTACAACGGAAAGGAAGACCAATTAGTTACAATAAAAGAGTAAAAAATTTTTTTTTGGCCTTACAATTTTAAATTTTCAATCTCTATTTTATAGTCGTATTGAATGTCTTCATGCATTTTTAGAAGACCATTTTTTGCCAAAGCCAATTGGCGATGATAGGTGTTTGTTAATACGGTATTGTGCTTAATACTAGGACTTAAGTCGCCTAATTTTTGGCAGAAGTAAATAAGCAATTCTACCTGGGTCTCATCCTTTTTCGAATACCGAATGTATTTTTTCAGGTTTCGTAAAATTTTTCGAATACTTTTTTTAATAAAATAATAGCTCGACGTATTTATGGAATCAAATTCTTCATCCATTTCCTCTTTTATTGAAAGAATATATCTTTCTTCATTATCTGCTTCAAACAACAAGTAAGACAATAACTCTTTATTTTCTTTTTTAAATTTTGCGAGTCTTAGGCAAGTTTCGATGAGCTCAGCTTCAGAAAGATGTTGTAATTCCTTTTTAAGTTGTGTTACAGTTGCAGCCTTCATTTTTTAAATTTTGGAATTGACTTTAAATATAACTGTTCTACTTTCTCGCGAGCCCAAGGCGTTGCACGGAGAAATTTAAGACTTGACTTTACAGTCGGATTATTGTTAAAACAATTAATGTCTATGCGATTTCCAAGTTCTTCCCAGCCGTAATACGAAACTAAAAAGTCGAGTATTTCCGAAAGCTTTACACCATGCAGTGGATTGTTAGGTTGGTCTTGAGTTTCTTTCTTATTTCTAAGCATCTGTTTTAACAGTCCGTAAAATTAAGCATAAAAAAAACCCCAATTTTATAATTGGGGTTTCTTCGTTGTAAAATATTTTGCAATTATTACGCAAGCGTAACATTCACTGCATTAGGTCCTTTTTGACCGTCTTCTACTTCGTAGTTAACTTCATCTCCTTCTGTGATGCGAGTTCTAGTTCCTGTTTTGTGTACGAAAACATCTTTACTTCCGTCTTCTGGTGTGATAAAACCGAAGCCTTTCTCATCATTGAAGAATTTTACTGTTCCTTTATTCATTGTATTATATTGTTATAAGCTGCAAAGGTAGGTGATATTTTGGTTTTAATACTATAATCATTTTTTATTACCCGAATTCTTGCCACCCCTTGTGATAGGCTTTTTGTATTTCTTTGCCTTTTTCATTTTTATTTTTTGGCCACCGCCAAAGTTTCTAGTCTTGGTATTTTTATCTTTTTTCTCATGGAAGCTAGGCCCAGCAACGCGTTTGGTTTGCTTGTGAGGGTTTTTTTCTATGATTCTAGGCTGTTCATCCAACGTTAATTGTTTGGAAATAGCAACATCATCAGGAAGTGGTAAGTGAGGTATGGAATAATCCATTAAAATTTCAATACCCTTTTTTGCATCTTCTTCCTTTTCTGTATAGAATAAGATCGATTTTCCTTCTTTGGTTGCTCGCCCTGTTCTGCCTATTCTGTGCATGTAATTCTCTGGAAATGAAGGAGTATCGAAATTAATAACGTGTGTTATGTCATCTAAATCTAAACCACGGGCAATTACATCCGTAGCTATTATTACCCGACTCACATTGTCGTTAAAACGTTCAATAGTAGCAATTCTATTATTTTGTGACTTATTCGAATGAATTACTCCTAATTGAGACCAATAATCTTCTTCTAGTGCTTCAAACAGTCGATCTGCATTTTTCTTGCTGTCTATAAAAACCAGTACTTTTTGAAAAGTTTCTTTATCGTTTATGAGGTGTTTCAATAAGTTTACCTTGGTGTAAAAATTAGGAACTGAGTAACACGTTTGTGAAATATTTTCTAAGGGAGTTCCACTTACAGCAATCGATATTTTTAGTGGAGCAATAAAAAAGTCGTTAATTAGAGCTTCTACATCATCGGTCATGGTAGCTGAGAACATGATGTTCTGCCGTTTTGTAGGTAGCAGCTCAAATATATTGGTCAATTGAAATCTAAAACCTAAATCTAGCATTACGTCTACTTCATCAATAACCAATTGCTTAATATCTTGAAGTTGAAGTGCTCTGCTTACTGCCAAATCGTATAACCTTCCTGGTGTTCCTACCACAATATCACATCCTTCAGCAATGGCCTTCTTTTGTGTTTTGATATTTACACCACCATAAACGCCTTGTACTCGAACAGTCATATATTTTGTGAAGAGTTCGATTTGCTCTGTTACTTGAATTACCAGTTCACGCGTTGGAACTAAAATTAATGTAGTT